>JAYZAC010000027.1:0-35406 GCA_036339875.1 bacterium
CTTAAGAGAGGTATACCAGACTGGTTGCCTCCATCGATTACTCCCTGATGTACTCCATCGCGGATTCTTTTGGGATGCAACAAATCAGCAGGCATTTTTGTCAATCTATCAGGGTGACCGAGGCAATATCCCTTAACGTGGGCCAATAATTCTGCTCCTAAACCAGTTCCGAGTGGATCACGATCAACTCCAACAATTCCAGTCATGGCGCCACCATATGGATCTAACGCGCTTGGGGAGTTATGGGTTTCTACTTTATATACGAGATCATAGGAGTCATGAAGCCGAACAACCCCAGCATTATCGTGAAAGACACTCACCAAATAATCTTTATTGAGTTTTTCGGTTAGACCTTTAATGTAAGTTTTAAATAGGGAATCCACCTCAAACTCTTCGTTCTGATCTTGATAAAGTATACGAGCATTGAATATTTTATGATGACAGTGCTCACTCCAAGTTTGTGCAAGACATTCTAGTTCGATATCTGTTGGCCATTCTGGTAAGCCTAGTGCATTTCGTTTGGTCCGAATCTCTGGCTTACTATAATGAGATTTAATAGCCAACATTTCTCTTTCATCTAGTGCTAGAGTCATTGAGTTAGAGAGCTCTTGAAGTTCTTGAATATTCAAATCGAGCGAAATTGTTTCAACAATAGGGTCAAGTTCAGGAGTTGCATCTCCAAGCTCCGGTTCAGGAGCTTCCTCACCAGGTCTCAGAACAAAACAGTCCTGAATCAATGGATTGTACAACTTGTCTTTCGCAAAACTACTCAAGCTAGTGGGCTGAGCGCCTTCTATTATGAATTCTTTTGCTGACGCAACTACTTGATGAACAGGCATACAATCTGGATAAGCCTGCAGTAACATTTCTCTAGCAGTGTTTCCTAAATTGTCAGTTACACCTCGTTTAAATCGTATATGCAATCGAGTTTTCAGAGTCGCTGATTCAGTACCAAGATATTGTAGGTGTTTGTCACAAAAATTTTGAGCAGCAAATTGAAATACTTCTACTTCCATTTCAGGTAGGAAATAGATTTCAGAGCAATCCACCTTACAATTGATTAAGCCAATTTCTGAGAGTTGCTGCTGAATTTTCAAGGCTTGTGGCTGAGGAGCTCCTGGTTTGAAGTAAAATTGAACTTTAGAGACCATTAAACTTAACTCCTTGGTCGCCATTCTGAATTATGCCTATGACGGGACACTCAGTCTGAAAAATAGATTCGCTAAAGCTTTGTACTAGTTTAGATTGCGAGCTATCAACAGTAATTACCATGCCAACTCCCATATTGAAAGTTTCTAGCATTCCTTTATTTTCAGGGTCACTCAAAGGTACGTTACCCATATACTGTAATTGTTGAAATATCGCCGGCACTTGCCAGCTTCCCCATTGCAGATTAGCTTCAAGACCTACAGGTAAAATTCGCACTAAATTTTCTGGTAAACCACCACCCGTTATGTGGGCAATAGCGCTTACCGATTTCGAAAAATTTTGCAATAGTTCTTTTACATAAGGACCATAATTACGATGAGGAACTAATAATTTCTCATATAGTTCTAATTTATTATCGAGAATACTAGACTCTAGAATTTGTCTTACAAGACTAAAGCCGTTTGTGTGTAAGCCATTACTTGGAAGCGCAATACATACCTGTGAGGCTTTTACACTATTGCCGGTTAGAGCCGATGATTCATTGACGAGGCCTACAATGGTTCCACACAAATCGATCTGACCTGATTCATAGATTTCCGGCTTACATTCAGTTCTAAGCTCTAACAACTTTAGTCCATAACTCTTACAGATATTATTAACTCTCTGGATTAAATTGTTTGGTTTGCTGATTAGCTCTTCATTACTTAGGCCCAGATATAAATTGACACCGACTCCAACTGCACCCAAGCATGCTATATCACCTTGTGAGTGTCCAAGAATATCACCAATTATTGAGTCAAATTGATTAAACTCCGATGCAAGAACAGTTTTGGTACCTACCCCATCGGAACTCATTACCAAGCAGGAATTAGGATAATCAGAATTCAGTTTAGCTAAGTTTAAACGTTCGCCACGATAAATAAATCCACTATCAAGGATTCTAAATTCAGATGTTTGAGCCGCTCCTAGGCCATAAAAATGAGTCACAGTTTCTTGTGATTCTTTACAAATTACACCCGGCATTTCAGCTGTCTCGCCACCCAGAATAGCAATTTTCTTTTTGAGACAAAAATTTGCTAATCGTCTCACATAGTCAAGTACTGAATTGCTCTTAAGTGGTGTTGCTGCGAAGTAGTCCAGACATGCAAACCATTTAACAGTTTCATCTAAATCAAAAGATTCAAATGATTGCTCACTTAGACTGTCACAGACTAAATGATTTTGATTTCCGCGTAAGAGACTGTTGAGGCGGATAGCCCCAGAAAAGAACCCTGGTTGAGATACGACCCCTTCACTAAGGGTTTTACCCACGATCTCAGAAAGCATCCTGTTGGCCTTCTGATTCTCGTCGATATCTACACCAGAGGAATTATATGTCAAAGCTACTTCGCTTTGCATCGCCCCCTGCTTCTTTCAGCTAAGAACATTTCTAGACATTTCTTTGTTTAAGAATGCTTAGAACAGAGGCTTCGGATGCTAGGCTAGTCTTAGTCTAAAGTCAATCAATACTTAATTTTTAAGATAGTATTTTGTATGAGCTACTTTCTGATACCGCACAGAATCTGGCTTTATAATTAAATCAGGATTTTTTGAAGTATTGATTAGTCTTTTTTAATATTTTTAAGGGGAGTTAGAACCCCTAGCTCAAAACCCAGATTGTTGATTTTATCCTTAATTATTTTCAGTCTTTTTTCTGAACTTGGATGGGTAGAATTATGACTTAAAAGTTTGGTAGCAAAATTTTCTTTTTTACTAAGTTTTTCGAAAAAGCTTGTTAAGCCAGCACTTTGTTTTCCATATTCTTTTTGCATTAAAAAAAGACCAAAATCATCAGCAGAAATTTCTTGCTGTCTTTGATAGCCAGATACTACATTATCAAGAATCATTTGAATTAATTCAGCTCCGAGGTCTTGTCCCGTAAAAGGAATCATCAAAAACATAATTATCCCAAGTCTTCCATATGCTTTAAGGTGATGTCTAAGCTTGAAATGTCCTAATTCGTGGGCTAAAACCATAGCCAATTCATTCTCACTTTTTACCGTTTCCCACAAACCTCTTGTAACCAAGATTTTATCTCCAGGAATAGCATATGCATTGATGTCTTTACTCTTATCGTAAATAATTTGAAAGTCAATGTCTTGCAAATGCTCATGATGACGTTTCAATTTGTTAACTATTTCACTTAAATAGGCTTCAATCTCATTACCCTTAGTTCGTGATTTCGTGAAATTTATTTTTTGCAAATTAGTTTGTATGGATCTATCAAGGCTGTAGGGTAAAATATCTATAATCAAGTTAGCTGAGGATATGAGAATAGCTGCAAGAATTCCAAGTCCCAGAAGAATTACAAAAAAATTCTTAAAAAATGCCAGTAGCAGATTGTCGCGGGGGGCATTGTGATCGCCTCTTATTAACGAAAGCTGTCGACCTTTATCATTAGTTAGCATCGTTCTTAGCAAAATATACGGCGGTACCGTAGGCTATAGCTTCGATTGAACCAATTTGATTTTTGTTATTTGCCGACTTTCCGATCGATGAGGTTTCAACTCTTACATTAACTATTATGCCGGTATCATATTTGCAAGATTGTTTCATTCTTAAGATGGCTTCCCTTCTGGCGCGATCAATTAGAGATTCATAAGTTCGGACTCTTCCACCCAGCAACATTTTCAATGAAGCAACGACCCGTTTGAAGTAATCTAGGCTTATGACCGCCGAGCCACTAACCATTTGAATTCCAGTGATTTGTTTATTTGTCGGAATTCTTTTGATATTTACAGCAGGCAAATCTAAGGTTTCAACCTCTCTTTTTTTTATGCTTTTATAGTGACGTTTTTCAACGAAAGTACCTATACCGTATGCAACTAAGGTCAAAAATACAAATAGTCCTAGACTCATAATTCAGTATCAGATTCAACCACTACAGCTGTTCCGTAGGCGTACAATTCCGCTGCTCCCTGAGCAACTGAACTGGTTGAAAACCTTATATTAATTATTGCATTTGCTCCAAGTGCTTGGGCCTGCTGCTTCATACGTTCCACAGATTCCTCGCGACTTTGATTAAGAAGGTCGGTATATCCTTTTAGCTCTCCGCCAACAAGATTTTTAAGACCGGCAAGGATATCTGCACCTACATTTTTTGCTCGGATAGTGCTACCACTTACTAATCCGAGATGTTTAGTTATTTTCTTTCCAGGAATGTATTCAATGTTCGTTAAAAGCATATCTTCCTCATCCACTTCTATTTGCTAACACAGTTTCGCAGAATGTCATTATGTTTTGCAACTGAGCCTAAGCTTTGATACAAAATGTATATAAAAAGGTATAAAATTGTTATGTTGCTAGCATGAGACAAGTTAAGTTAACCCGTTGGTACTTCTTAGTCTGCGTCGGCTTCATTATAACCCAAGCCTATTTAGCTCAAGGATTCTGGGGAAACTGCGTGGACGATGCAGCTATAAGTTTTCAATATGCCAAAAATTTAGCTCTAGGTCATGGCCTTTGTTTTCATTCCAGTATGTCTCCTGTGGAGGGCTTTTCTAATCCAATTTGGACGATGCTTCTTGCCGCTGCTTATAGCCTAGGTTGGGAAGATCTTGTGGTAGTTTCAAAAGTATTGGGACTCATTTTTCACATATCTACTGGTTTACTCTTCTGTTTGTATGGATTTAGGCATTACTGGCCACTCTTTATTTTGTTTGTTTTGTTGAGTTTTCCATACAATCTTTATTGGTCCGTTACAGGTTTAGAGAACGCAAGTTATGGGTTTTTCTTATGCTTGGCTTATTTATGTGTGAAGCGTAAGTTGAGTAAATCTCTCTGGGTTGTTCTAGGGCTTATTATCTTCAGTAGGCCGGAAGGTTTCATATTTGCTTTTATTTTTGCAGTCTCGGATCAACAAGAAAAACGAAAAAGCATACTAATGAGTACTATATTTTTACTACTCATGGTATTGATTAGGTTGCTTTATTTCAATGATATACTACCAAACACAGTTTGGGCTAAGTGGGGACTTGTACATAGTTCTGATCCTCTGATGAATGCCAAGCTGGGTTTCAACTACTTTTGGGAGTATTTTACTACTTTTCTAAAGTTTCCTTTTCTTGTTATACCAGTATTATTTTTTCTTATTTTAAAGCGTCAATGGTTATTAGTATCGTTGTTTTTGGCTCATCTAATCTTTTTAATACTCAGTGGTGGTGATTGGATGAGAGGATGGAGATTTATGTCGCCATTAGCACCATTATTTGCGTATGCGATAGCTAGTTTACTCTGGACATTAGCCATGCGATTTCAAGAAGTCTTAGTGGTATTGATGGTCATTCTAGTAAATTTACTTATGTTACTTTGTTGGACTTGGCAAGACGAATATAAGAAGCTCAAGCAACCTTACATCGATGTATCAAGTCGCATTCAGAGGTCGCAGAATTTTGAGAAAATAGCCCTAAAATTAGAAATTGTAGATCCTACTTTACTGGATGTTGATGCTGGTGGAACTGCCTATGGTAGCAGTTTAAGAGTCTATGATTTTGCAGGGCTTACTGTGAGGGAACTAGCACATTCTGAAAAGACTCGTCAGAGAGTGCAGCAATTTGTAAAGAATCTTAAACCGACCTTCATTTACAGTACAGGATTTTGGACTCGAGTGTTTGGGCTAAGTGGATGGACTTGGTTAAAACAGCATTACGTTCCCATAAACACTGGAGATAAGTATTTCAATGATCAATTAAGTTGTTCTTTGATAAGAAAAGATCTCGTAAATAAATCAAATTAACAATTTGACTAAGGAGTATCTATTCCATTCTTATCTTATGGTTGATTATGCTGATATGCCATGCTTGAATAGCGTCATCATTTTAATGAAGGGAACCGTTATGCGCCAATTGATATCAAATCCTCGTTTTTTGTTAATCTTTCCAATTCATTTAGTTTTCTTGGCAATCTTTGTTCCGGCCACAATTGGTAAGTTTAAGAATTTAGAGGGTAACGCTGCATATTTTACAGGGCTGTTCAAAGATACTATCATCATGAGTTTACCGATTCCCGGTGGTATGGAGACTCATGTAATAATCATTGGATTACTGGAAGGTCTAATTTGTCTATTATTTCTGGCCGCATTGTTACGAGGCGAATGGTCACCTAAGGCATCTTGTTTAATGTTTACGAAATTAGGCTTGCTTATCACCGGCATTGTTTTTATACAACTCGGCTTAGGTATGCGCCTTGCCAAGCAATACGACGGTGCTGCTAACCTGTTCTTCTATTTCGCTTTAACCCATCTGTTAGCTTTTGCAGTACATGCATATTTCGATAATTCTAAATCGTCGAAAAATCAATAAATACTTGTTTTCGTCTGCAGTACTTGACCAAGCGAATCCTATGAATGACAATGGTTAAATGTTGTGGTCAGCAATCTGTTTTGAAACCTTGCTTTTATGGATGTGCTGCCCATGGATAGCCTTTCTAGTGATATTTGCTATATCAAGTAGGTTTAGACGAGGTAGTCTTGATACTTATCTGGGGTGCTTGATGACATGCATTCCATTGTATGGCCTGTATATTATTTTTATAACTCCACTGCAGAGTTCTCTAAGTTTCGACATACCGATTTTACTATCAGTTTTGAGTTTTTATTTGATTGTAAATAATATTAAGCATTGTCCGCCCGTAGTTTGGCGAAAAAGAGATTGGTTAAAGATTTTCGCATTAGTTATTTATCTAATATCTGGATTAACTACTCTACTATCCTTATCTTGGATGGGTCTCTAAATAGATTAGAAGTGTATGTAATGAACTTCTAGTTGACCCGATGGTTTTAATTCTAAAATTTCCTCTTTTCCATTGTCAGCTTTGATTTTGAATTGGTACTCAATGCCCTCGTCCACCATCATTTGTACTTCTCCAGATTCAGATTTAGTTAAACTTAAGATTTCTGGTTTTTCCATACTTAGATCAAATAAAGTACTTTTTGGCAAAACCTTCAAAATTATTTTTACTTGTTTAGGTTCATTAATTTCAGTATTTGGGGTTTTTTCTTGCTTTGTTTCGGGCAACCTACTGAGTAGTTCAGACCCAATTTTTTCAGTCGAGTCATCAGTCTTAGGTTTTGAAAGATAAGTAAGTAAACTGGCGGAGGAGAACATCATCAGCACAATCACAGTCACTATTATGATTCTAGATAATGATTTATTTCCTTTAGATTCTGCCATAATTTCTCCTAGTCTCAATCCATTTTGTAATCGAATATATCATATAGTTCTAACAATAAATAAATACACAAAATGCTTATATTTGATCATATGATTATTTATAAGCATACAGTAAATGATTAATATCAATCATATGTAGATGACTACTCCCGTATCCATCATAATATGTATCAATTTATGTTTAGATTTGTAATAAATTCAGAATAATTCCAATATGGGAGCATTTTTAATATTTGCACACTTCTTGTATAATAAATGTAGTGCGATGCACGAGTGGGGGATATGGGGACAAATGCGAATGTACTATTGAGTCAATTCGTTAAAACTTATCTTATCATACGCTCTCGATGTTTAGGTTATGCAGTTACAGGGGTTATGCGCTCCCAAAATTAACTCCTGCTGTTGCTTGTCTCCGCATCCCCCCTACTTTTTTTTGAGTTCAACTCTACCGGTCCGAAGAATAGTCTCTCATCTACTATTTTCCAAATATTCTGAATAGTATCTGAGTTTTCAAATTCGTAGAAAACTATATAGGCCCTTATAAACCTTGGTTTTTTATCATACGGTGAAGCTTTTAAGAGTTTTTTAACAGATTTCTCATTTTGAAGTAGTCTCAAAATAAAGTTCGGTAGCCAACCCCTATCAGGAAACGTTCCCCTCAAAGCTGCAAACCACATTTGCCAGTCTAATCTTGGTTGATGAGGAGCCACCTGACTTAATTTTTGATGCACACCGTTTAACTTGTACTTAAATTCGTAATTTTTCCAGATTCTTCCATCGATACTAGCTTGAATTTGAATTTCAGGTCGGCGGGTTGTCATTCTGGCGAAGAGGCCATATGAATTTACTAACAAAAAAGGTTTTATAGCTTTCTCTTGAACAGAACTAGATTTAATAAATCCATTTATTCTTTGACTGATGGTAATTGGTAGAATGTTTTCTAGTTTGCAAGTATTCCAAATAACTTTGAGATTTAAAAATAGAAGGAATATCAGTATCAGGCTAGTTATTAAAAATACTATTTTAGTTACATTTGCCAGTATTGGACTATTATGAGCAGAAAAGTTGGGTATATCCGATGAGGTAAATGATAGAAGTGGAATAAATATTACGATACTTAATAAATTAAAAAAAGCGAAGTTACCGCTTAGCATAAACAGTATTTGCAGTCCTATCAGCTGCATAGCTGCCATATGACGTAAAGATTTGGATGGAATTAAAAGTGCTAATGGGACCAATAATTCCAAGTAAAAAGTTGTTGCGCAGGCAAAAGTTAGCAATGACTCAGGTAATTTATGAAGCCAACTACTTAGAGGGCCTGGAATAGGCTGTGTAAAAAAGTGGTACTTGAGTGCTGTCAGATCAAGCCAGCTGCCGCCTCCAAAAATTTTTACAACTCCGGAACTAAACATCAGTTTGAAAGCTAAAATTATAATGCTTGCATAGATTAGTTTTTCACACGTTTTGGAAAGTAGACTTTTGTGATTAGAGAAAATAAGCCAGAGAGAGACCCAGATTGAGAGAAATCCATATTCCACCAGTAATACATCCCATTGAAAACTCATGAATACTTGGCCAGCATGAATTAAAGAGAGATAGATCGCCCATGCGCCGATGGCAGCAATAGGGCTTAGAAGATCCAAAAGTAAGAAAATTGCTGTAGCACATCCAAGCGCGCACAAAATATGTAAACCCACATCACTGGGCATGAATAGAAGTAAGCTAGGAAGTTCGAAATATGAGGTATTAGCTGCCAGTCTAGAGAACTGAATTGGAGCAGGTAGAATTCCATCTGAACCAATCAGCCCATCCACTTGAACCCAAAACGAGCCAAAAGCGATAAGGTATATAACTGCCATACCTCGCATGCTGTACCAAAGAGTTGACTTCGTACACTGCATTATTCTTTGAGAAAATATCATGGTATCAATTTCAATCTTTTAATACTTACTGCATTTTCCACGTCTATAACGTTTTTTTGTACGTCTAGAAATAATTGCTTTAGAATCATTACCAGATTCTGATAAAAACCATTTTAGATAAAACTTCACCCTTTTTACTGAAAGCCAACCTCGGGCAGTATGCTGGTGGGTAATAAATCCGAATTGAAACGTTTCTATATGCTCAGGACGCATCCGAAGTAGTCCTGATAAACCATTAGGAATGTAAACGAAGCCATCGGATTTTTTTAATAATTGGCTACTATTTATGTAAGTTATTCCTTCAACAGTATCTGGATTTAACTGAAAACCATAACCTTGCATATTACTTTTTATAAATTGTGAAAAATCTTCTAAGAGTACAACTCCGGGAGGATAATCTGGATCTTTTACATGTTTTATATCATCTTTAAAGTTGTAACCATATTTATGAAAAATATTTATAATTCCAGCTTGTATAGAGGGCTTTGCATCATCTTGGTCATCAAATCTTATAAAGGTTACTCTATCTACTTGCCTTAAATTATCTTTGAAGTTAGCAGGTAGATAATTGTCGCGACCAACTGCTACACAAACTATTCGATGGCCAACTTTAAGTGCATGGTGACGAATGAAATGTCTATAAATATCTTGAAGACGTGAGTTTCGTGATTTATCGGTTTGAATTTCTATAAGGACGCTGAATTTATCACCTGAGATCAGTAAATCCAACGGTAAACCATCAAAATCTAGCTTACTAAAGATCGAAATCTGATCCGGTAATTTATTAGTTTTAGTTTCTACATGCGTTTTCAATTCTGCTAAAATTTCACCGAAAAATGATTCGCCTTTCAGTGTTCTTTGTATTTGTTGAAGAAAACTATGTAAAAACCTACATCCCAATCCATGTTCACTTGGTTCTAATAAAAAATGGATATAGGTTGCTAAGTAGTCAGGTTCGATTTGCCTCTGATTAAATGCCATTATTTTAAGTATATTAAGGGACTTGGAAGCCATAACATTTCTAAAAAATTGTGAGATATAAAATTAAGTATTGATTTGAAACTGAGCAACTAAAGAATATATTCTATGCTAAAATAGAGAAATGGAGCATGTATTTTTTAGCACGGTCATATTTTCAACTTGCTTTTTTTTCTTGAGTATTGGAATTTTGATCAATGGTAAAGCCCCTTCTGGGTCTTGTGGGCGTCGTAAGGGCGAGCCACCCTTAATTGTGGATGGACGCGAGGTCGAATTGGACTGCATCTGTGAAACCACCGGTAAAGTTAATGCATGCGATGGAATCAGTGAGGATCAGCTAATTCAAGCAATGCAAAGAGTTAAAAATGCTCAGACTGATATACCCGATATTGACCAATTGACGGATTCGTCTGAGAACTTTAAATGATCTTAGTTAACTGAGTTTGTGACCTTAACTATTTTCTTTATCGTAACTTAGCCACTTTAGATTTTTGCTACGTAAAATGACAGGTTTACCGTCACTTGCTTCTCGTAATATGAGTAGATATTCCAACTTCATTTGATCAAGTATTTTCACAGCTTCAGCTGAACCCAAGCTCATGGCCATTGTTGCAATTGCATCGGCTTGAGCACAATTACTTCCTACAATGGAAGCACTTATAACATCGTTTTTCTGAGGCTTCCCTGTTAGTGGACTAAGAATGTGAGCCCACTTAAAGCCGTCATTTTCAATCATATTTCTATAGTTTCCCGATGTAGCTAATGCTTGACCATCCTCTAAAAGAAGAATTTCAGCAATATCCGTCGCAGAGGAATTTTCATCAGGTCGATTAATTCCTAGTTTGTAATATTTACGTGACTCACTCGGTTTACCAGAGACTCTGAGTTCACCTCCGATCTCAACTATGAAATTTGCTAATCCTTTAGAGATGAGAAATTGATACACTTTGTCCACTGCTAGTCCCTTGGCAATTGAACTGAAGTCCAACTGTACATCAGCATGTTTTTTACGAAGTTGATACCCCTCCAATAATTCAAATTTGTCACAGCCTACCGAAGTTAATAATTGATCAATATCCTTTTGCTTTGGTGGAGAGGTGATTTTTTGAGGGCCAAATCCCCACACATTTACTAAGCCTTGAATTGAAACATCATAGTAGCCTTTGGAAAGGTTACAGTATGTTTGTGCTTGTCCAGCCAGTGAATACAGAGATTCGCTCACTGATTGTGGACTCGTAGTTAATTTGCTGTTCCATCGACTGATTTCACTTTCATTAATGTAAGTCGAAAATATTTGATTAAAATTGATTAGAATATTGTCTATGGCGCTGGCAAATTTTTTAATGTCTTGTGAGTCAGATTTGATCACATAGTAGGTACCCATAGTTTTACCGGTAACACTAAACATGTTAGTCTGCTTTGGACCATATACATAAAGACCTAAAAAAATTAATATCACAAACAATAGTTGTTTAATTGCTAACTTTGGTTTTTCCATAATAAAAAAAACCCGTAGACACAAAATTCGTTCTACGGGCTTTGAGGTTATAATTAATAGTTTTTACTACCCACCGAAATCATCTAAACGAATTAAGTCAGGTTCCACTCCTAGATCGTCCAACATCTGTAGGACACTCTGATTCATCATTGGTGGGCCACATAGATAATATTCCACATCACCAGGATCATCATGTTTATCTAAATAGTTATCCAACAATACTTGATGAATAAATCCAGTATAACCATCCCATTGGCATTCTTCAGTTGCATTGGAAAGTGCAACATGGTAATCGAAGTTGGGGAATTTGCTTTGAATATCCTTAAACTGCTCATCGTAAAACATCTCTCTGCGTGATCGAGCACCATACCAAAAGGAACATTTACGCTTTGTTTTTTCTGTATGGAAGAGATGGAATAAGTGAGAGCGCATAGGAGCCATACCCGCTCCACCACCGATGAAAACCATTTCACGTTCAGTTTCCTGTATGAAGAACTCTCCATAAGGACCTGAAACGTAAACTTCGTCTCCAGCCTTCAGATTAAATATATATGTGGATGCAACTCCTGGGGGCAAATCATATTTAGTCCCTCTTGGTTCCGTTGGCGGTGGAGTCGCAATACGAACATTAAGCATTACCATCTGTCCTTCAGCGGGATGGTTTGCCATAGAATAAGCCCTGAAGCATTCTTCCTTATTATCTATTCCAATATCCCACAATTTGAAATTATCCCAATCTGGGTGGTACTGCTCCTCCACATCAAAATCGCTAAACTTACATTTATATTCTGGTATTTCGATTTGTATGTATCCGCCGTTTTTGAAATCTAATGTCTTACCATCTTGTATGTCTAGAACCAGTTCTTTGATGAAAGTTGCAACATTGTCATTTGACCGCACAATTGTTCGATACCTTTTAATACCAAAGACTTCTTCTGGAACACCGACTTCCATGTCATTTTTCACTTTTACCTGACAGGAGAGTCTTACTTGCTCTTTCTTCTCAGTTCGACTCAAATGGCCATCTTCAGTGGGTAGAACATCCCCACCACCTTCAAAAATCTGACATTTACACAGTGCACAGGAACCGCCGCCTCCACAGGCACTTGGTAGATAAATGTCTTCTTCCATAAGAGCACTTAGTAGATTGGTACCCGGCTGTGTTTCTATGATTTTCTCTCCGCCGTTAACAGAGATTTTAACAGTCCCTGCAGGTACTAGCTTTGCACTAGCAACATTTAGAATTAGAACCAACGTTAATATTACCCCACCAAAAATTAAAATACTCAACGCAAGTGTTGTAAGCATAATTTATCCTTTCACAGACTGATGCCGGCAAAACCCATGAAGCCAATGGCCATTAAACCAGTTATGATAAAAGTGATTCCCAAACCCTTCAGTCCCTCTGGTACATGACTGTAACGAATTTTTGTTCGGATCGATGCCAGAGCAACAATCGCGAGGAACCAACCAATTCCCGAGCTAAACCCGAATACAATTGACTGAGTCAAGTCGTATGAACGCTCGACCATAAATAGTGAGCATCCAAGAATTGCACAGTTCACTGTAATTAAGGGGAGAAAAACACCCAGAGCTGTATACAATGCAGGGAAGAATTTATCTAAAATCATCTCAAGAAGCTGTACCTGTGCTGCAATGATTGCAATGAAGGTGATTAAATTGAGGAAACTTAAATCCAATTCGGCAAAATCTGGAGATAACCAAACCATGGCTCCTTTCTGAAGAAAAAAGTTGTGAACTGCCCAGTTGACTGGTGTTGTAATACTCAACACGAATATTACAGCAATCCCTAAGCCCATGGAAGTTTCGATTTTCTTGGAACATGCCAAGAAAGTACACATCCCCAAGAAATAAGCGAGAAGGATATTATTAATAAATATAGACGAAATGGCTAAGCCAAGATACTCTGCTACCATATTAAACCCCTACTCCTCACCCGCTCTACCGAGCAATGTATTCTGTAGCCATATATATAGACCGAGTAATATGAAAGCACCGGGTGGTAATACCATCAAGCCCATGTTTACGTAGCCCATGTCATAGGCTGCTTGGGGTATCAACGCGATTCCCCAAATTGTTCCGCTACCCAATATCTCGCGTAGTGCTGCTACAACACACAACACCAAAGTGTAACCAAGTCCATTCCCTAATCCATCTAGAAATGATGGCCATGGAGAGTTACCAAGTGCATAAGCTTCGGCTCGACCGAGGACAATACAATTGGTAATAATCAGCCCGACAAAAACGGATAATTCTTTGGATAACTGAAAAAAGTATGCCCTCAGTACTTGATCAACTAAGATAACCAGAGAGGCTATTACGCACATCTCGACTATGATTCTAATACGGCTTGGTAAGCCCTTACGCATGAAACTTAAAATAACATTACTGCCCGACAGAACAAAAATTACGGCGAGAGACATCACTACTGCTTGCTCCAACATTACAGTGACTGCAAGTGCCGAACAGATTCCTAAGACCTGACTCGCAATTGGATTATTTTCAACCAATGGATCTGAAATTTGTTTAGGTAAACTCTTGAGCATGCCCATTAGGCACCTGCCTTTCGAATCTTCGATAGAAATGGATCAAATACTGTGGCGCAGTGTTTTAAAAGATCAGTCACACCATCAGCAGTTATCGTTGCTCCACTGATTCCATCCACCACGTGATCTTCAGGTAATCCCGAATCTTTGGCTTTTCCTTTATATACCTTGACACTTGCTAGAGAACCCGTGTTATCCAGCAGTTTCTTACCCTTAAAGTTATCGGAAAACCACTTTTTGGAAATCTCTGCTCCCAGACCCGGGGTCTCCGCATGCTTGTAGAAAGTAATCCCCATGATAGTACTTCCATCACCTTCTAGTGCGAGGTAGCCATACAGAGTTGACCATAGTCCTTTACCCTCCAATGGAATTGCATAAGCTGAGGCCACTCCGTCTGTGACTTTACTATAAACCGACAGTTTACAATCTTCTGGATTGCTAGGAAACTTGGTGTAAAGAAGTTCACATTTTTCGTTTTGGGGAATGTCGCTGAATGCTTGTCCTTCGATTACTTTTCCATTCCGATCTATTACAATTTCTTTGATACTAGCTTGAAATGTTGATTCTACCTCAGAGTCTATCATCTCCGACCCATCTTCTTTTTTAAGTTCAAAAACATTTAGAATGTTTCTGTACAGATCTAATTTGGCTGCCTTTTGCTGTGCAGGCTGTAGTCCTACGGCGAAAAGTGACAGCATGAAGCTACATATAAAACAGACGATAGCTGCATAGAATAAGGTGTAAGTATTATCATTCATGGAATGCCTTCCTTCGCTTCATATGAGCTTTGATGACCCAATAGTCAATGAATGGAGCAAAAATATTCATAAATAAAATAGCGAGCATCATTCCCTCGGGATATGCTGGATTCACCACACGAATAATTATCGCTACCACGCCAATTAAAAATCCGTAGACCCATTTACCCGTATTGGTTGCTGCACTTGAAACAGGGTCAGTAGACATAAAGACCGCACCAAACATGAATCCACCCATTATCAGATGATAATGTGCAGGTAGATGAAAAATGCCAGGAAGTGAGTCGGGAGCGACCGCTGCTAGCAAACTTGCCGTGAATGCGCCTCCGATTATGGTTCCCAAAATATTACGAAAATTTCCGACCCCTGCGATTACCAAAAATCCAGCACCTATTAAACATGCCAAAGCGGATGTTTCACCTATCGAGCCTGGGACCAGTCCGATAAACAAATTAGTTAAGTCAAAATGTGAGGTCTTAAGAGTCTCGATTATATTTTCCGTTCCCGGAGTCGATGCTGCTTGTGCTAACGCTGTTGCTCCTGAAAAGCCATCCACAAGTTCTCCCGGTGAACTAGTGTTCCACCAAATGTAGTCGGGAGTCGCAATCCATACCTTATCGCCCGAAATTTGAGCTGGGTAGGTAAAAAAGCAAAATGCTCTGGCCATCAAAGCAGGATTAAGTATATTCATTCCGGTACCACCAAAGACTTCTTTACCAATCACCACTCCAAATGAGATACCGATGGCCACTTGCCAAAGTGGTATAGTGGGAGGTAACGTTAATGGAAACAGGAGCCCTGTAACTAGAAAGCCTTCATTGATAGGATGCCTTCTCACGCATGCAAAGAGCCCTTCCCAGAGTCCTCCGACTGCATATGACGTGATTATGATTGGAACTACAAGAATAGAGCCTTTGATCATACATTCAAGGAAACCGACCGATTCATTAACAGCCATTTGTGCTTGGAAACCGGCATTGTATATTCCTAGTAACACACATGGAATAAGTGCCACGATTACCATTGACATATATCGTTTGGTATCGACCGCGTCTCTCACAAACGGAGCTTTTTTGGCCCAATGAGCTGGCGAAAAAAGAAAAGTTTCTCCAGCGTCAAATAGTGGAAAAGCTTTTTCTAACGGTTTTCCAGGCATAAAAAGCTTATGCTTGGTATCTTCTAAAATGTCGAGTAGAAATTTCACTTAACCCTCCTTACGTATTTCTTCAAGTCCGTCGTGGATTATTCCTGAAAGATCAATTTTGGACGGACATACGTAGGTGCAAAGACCACACTCTGCACAGTCTTTCAATCCAAGGCCTTCTGCTTCATCATAATCCGATGCCATAACAGCTTTGAATAGAAACTGCGGCTTAATATCAATCGGACAAACTTCTTCACAGTGACCGCACTGAATACACGCTCTATCTTCCCCTTGAAAACTAGTCGTCATCTTATATTCATCTTGAGGAAAAAGCGAAGATAGGAACGTTCTAGAGAATGAATATTTATCCAGACCAGGCCAGACAAATCTTAAAAATTCACGCTGAGAACCTGTTGGTAAGACATGCAGTGATGTGCTTGCAAATCCAAGGTACCCGTCCTCTTGTGTTTCGATACCCCCGAAAACTCCACCGGATAGATAAGTTTTTTCCCCTTCTTCCACGTCTACATTCAGAATATGGCTTACCGAACTACCCAAGTAAGTTTCAATATATCTACGTCTCTTTGCCAAAGAACCTGCAACAGTCATGATCCGTGCTGGATTCCATTTCCCGGACTCGGTAAGGTCTACCAAGGCGAGCAAATCCTGAGCGTTGATCGTCCAAGCACATTCATTTCGACGCAATGGAGCCACATGAAAGCTAATGACTGCAGGATTACCTGCTGGAAAAGTTGGCTGTATCTCGACTACACGCACGTCTTCTACCGCATTCCAATTTGGTCCAGGAGTAGATGTCTTGCACTGACTGACAAAAATATTGCCTCTGGTCAATAGCCTAAGGAGCTTGACTCCTTGCTGCAGTTTTTGTTCCTTACCCGCTAAAACGTAATTAAGATCTGGACAGTGCGGTTCTAAATCGGTGGTTACGATGTAAATATCACGAGGGCGTTGTTCAGGATCCGCCATGACATTGAAAGGCATTGATTTGAAGAACGGCCACATGCCTGTTTTTAAAAGGTAATTCACAAAATCTTGTTCGCTTGCACTGTCAGGATTGATCGTACCGAATTTGCCGAAGTCTTGCTTCTTGTCTAGTTTGAGTATGATCTCAATAAGTACTCGTCTCTTACCCCTCTTAATTTCCTGAACTGTACCATTCCAAGGTGACACAAATTGAATTCTGTGATCAGGCTTGTGTACCCACAGTACATCCCCTGACTTAACCTTATCACCTTCACGAACCTTTACCAAAGCTTTCAAACCCGGCACGTCTTGGGCCTTTACGGCTATCGTGTCGGGTATGTCTAACATTTGCTCCAAATTCTGTTCCGGACGACCTCCAATTTTCAAATTGTACCCGCCTCTGAACTCGCTCCGTAGCATAGTTTCTCCTGCTGTTTTAAGTCTCAAATTAATTAAGTATCAGAAACCTGCGTCTAAGAGTGTTAGACAAACCGTTTCCAGCCTCAAGATACCTCCATGCCATATGTTTGGCAACATATTCCTGTAGTAGAACTGGGAGGTCCAAAATGGAGAGTGTCAACTTACTGAAATCCTTTCGCATCTGGAAAGTACGTTTTTAATGGAGCTAAAATGTAACCTTCAGAGCGTTTGATTTTGTTTTGTGCGAAATCATCAAGTAATGAATGCAAAGTTTCTGTTTGGAGCTTGAAAGCAAGTCTTTCGGCACTTTGAAATAGACCAAGGATATGATCTTTCCGCCTTTCAACAGCAGAAAATGTCTGAGTTTGTTTATTTTTCTTGCTGTATACTTTTAGAACATATTCTCCGGCCGCATAACGACCAACTCCTGAAATTGTTACACCTGCTACAATAGTTCCTGCAGCATTAATTTTTTTCAATCGGCTTATACGATTTATATTTAGAAAAACCACATATTTAGCTTCAAATTTTTTTGCAATCTTATCAAAATTGTTTGGGTAATCGTCGGGGCTAATTTCGTTTTGAGAAAGGAAATTATCTATTTCGATGTAGGAAGGTATCACGAAATTATAATTGCTGAAAAAGTCTGAGATTTGTTCAAACGCTTTGTTTTCAAATTTCTTCCGTTTTTTTGAACTAACGACAGGTAATACCACCACGCGTGGAATTTTTTTAGCATTGTGTCTTTTTCGCCTAATTTCAACAAAGTGAAATTCACCAGCATAAGGTTTGCCTCGAATTTCAGAAGCTTCACTTTCACAGACTAAGGAAGAAACAATTATAAGCAATAGAAGAGTTATAAAGTTCAGCTTATAATTATCTGAATTCTTTAAACTTATTGATTTGACTGCCATACTTCTCTTCTAGTTTTTTTACATCGCTTGATTTAAGTAGATTGCTTAACCGACCTTTCAAGGACGGATCGTTAAGAATGGGTTTAAACTTCTCTTTATATTCGGCTAGTAGTTTTTGCTTTTCAACCTTCGATTCGGCATTACTTATACGTCTTTTGTAGTTTTCGAATTCAGCAACAAATTGTTGCTGACTGTTGATGCCCAGCTTCTTCATTGTCGAATTGGCTGCTTGAGCAATATTCTTATTGTTCGCTTTATCTTGAGCCATGGCAGCCTGTTGTAATTTTCTGTAAATTTCCTCACCACCAACCTCATTCATAATATCTAATACATACTCAGTTTTTTCTTTATGTTTGCTAAGTTCATCAATCATAAATTCGACGATAACATACATTATATCTTCGGAATTATTCAGCGCATTTTCATAGCTAGACTTGGCCTCATCTTCGTCTCCTTGAAGACTTTGTAGAAATCCCATACGGTAGAAATTGTCAAAGGATTCATCTTCTTCACTTTGAGAACGATAAAATTCGATCGCCCTTGTTTTGAGACCTCTAAAGCTACTTTCAGCATTTTCTGAAGCGAGTTTGAATGCAAGGTAAACTCTCCAATAAAACTTTTGTTTATCTTGAACTGAGTTTTTGTTCTTTGATACATATTGGGCAGCCTTAATACCAATTGATTTTAGTTTTTCCAAAGACTTTCTGGCTGGTTTATTTTTAAGTTTAGAGTTCGCAAAGAGATAGTGATCATATGCATAGTCAAATTTTTTAAGACCATGAAATGCTCTGCCCATTGCTAAACGATAGGATGGATTAGAGTCATCATCCTCTATCAAAATTTTTAGTGAATTTCTAGCAGCATCAAATTTTTCCATTCTTATAAGCCGAGTAGCTTCGTACAATTGATACTGCTCTGGAAATTCGGTTTCAACCTTGCTTTTAATTTTCAAACATTTACTTGTGTAGTTTGATTCTTTGATTCGATCACATATTTTAATGGCTTCATGTCCATTTTCTGCTAAAAATAATCCTCTAGCATAGCGATAAAGATTTTTTGGATTTCTTTTACGGCTTGCTAAATGACGCCAATATTTTAGGGCTTTCTCGTGGTCATTTTTTTTGTAAAGGGTGCTGGCCAATTTGAAGATAGCTTCTAGGTCATCGGGATTTTTCTTTACATATTTTTCCATTTGAGTAATTGTTGAAGAGAAGCTGGTAATCGTTAAAAATAACAGAATTAGTAAACATAAAATTTGCAATCTGTTAATAACACCTGGCATTAGCGAAACTCTTATACACAACTAGAAACTTCCCTCATTATAAAGTATCTACACAATAACAAAAAGGTAACATTTGAATCATTACAGAGAGATGAGTTGTGAGAATGACTAATTGGGAAATACAAAATTAAAATTATTTTAGCTGAAAATGTTACACAAATTTCTCATTACCTCGATTATATATAAAAGATTTGGAGGTTGAGATGTATTACAGTCATAAGACATTAATGGATGATTTTGAAAAAGATAAAATTAGTGCCCAAGAAGTATTTTATAATCTAAATCGTATATCTCTCCGCGAGCGCAAAAAATTTATAACTAAGGCCAAAGGCATATTGCTTGTAAAAAAATAATCTTCTGCCAAGGCATAACCTCATTAAGGCCTTGCTTTAACCTTGCAAAAAAGAGACCACCTGTAATGGTGGTCTTTTTATTTTCTATAATGGATGTGTCAACGTCCGGCTGCTTTTACAGCTTCAGTCCATATGGTTGATACGTTTAGAATCTCGTTAATTCTTCTTTCAGAAACTACATCTGCCGCGGCTTTGGAAGATATGTTTTTCTCTTTAGCTGTTTCAAGGATGTTAGTGATTCTATAGAATAACTGGTCCACTCTTTTTAATGCTCTATCTTGGTTATAGCCCGCTAATTCCTCGTATACATTCATTAGGCCGCCAGCGTTTATTACGTAGTCTGGAGCGTAGATGATACCTTTTTCTTTCAATTCAACACCATGTCGGGATTCAGCCAATTGATTATTCGCAGCGCCCGCTACAATTTTACATTGTAATTCTTCGATCGAGGTGTCATTAATGACAGCTCCGAGTGCACATGGTGCAAAAATATCACATTGCACTTTATGAATATCTTCAGGCGGAATTGCTTCAGCCTTAAATTCGTCAACACAGCGACGTACATTAACATCGTTTATATCAGCAACCAGAAGGCGTGCCCCATCTTTGAATAGCATCTTACAAAGGTGGTATCCGACAGAACCAAGACCCTGCACGGCAATAGTTACATTTCGTAGCGATGAAGTGTCTGCAATAAAATTCCAGCAGGCTTTTATGCCATTATATGTTCCTCTTGCTGTTACGGGTGAAGGATCTCCACTTCCACCCTTAGATTTCATTATTCCCGTAACCCAATTAGTTTCCATATTGATATATGTCATGTCATTTACGGTTGTACCGGAATCCTCCGCTGTTATGTAGCGTCCATTCAGAGTCTGCACGAATCGACCAAAAGAACGAAAGAGTGCTTCTGATTTCATAGTTTTTGGATCGCCAATAATTACGGCTTTTCCTCCGCCCAAATTTAATCCTGCGGCTGCTGCCTTGTATGTCATGCCACGAGCCAACCTCAAAACGTCGCGGACGGCATCCTCCTCTTTTTCGTAAGGGTACATACGCAGACCGCCAAGAGCTGGTCCCAAAGTCGTATCATGAATGCATATGATTGCTCGCAATCCTGACTGCTTGTCTTGGCAGAAGACTAGTTGCTCATAATCCTGTGTATCCATTTGATCAAAATAGGACATAAAACACCTCCTGAGTTAAAGAGATTATAGCACCTCTAGGTGCTAGTCAGCGACCGGGTAGTTTAGCAAAAAAGAAGTGTCATTTCTATATGGGGGTTGCTTGTAGTTGGATATTAACCATCTATTAGCGCGGCAGAACCTCCAGTTGAATGAACAGGACATCCAATCTGAGGTATCTGCAATTCCGAAAAAATCTCTTTTGTTTTACTGGGGCAGGATGGTCGAGCTAGTAAACCACTAGTTCGACAAATACTTCTTTCTTTCATACCCGGTGGTTTAAGGTCGAGTAGTCTTCTTTGGAAAATACTTGGTTTTCTTTTAATCAACTTACGAAAAAAGTCGCCCACCACGGGTGCTGCAACTTTTGATGACGGTGTTTTCAATCCCAGACTCTTTCTATCGTTATAGCCAAAAGTAACTAATGCTGCTAACTCGGGGGTCAAGCCCACAAACCAAGCATCGATATAATCTTGGTTTGTTCCTGTTTTGCCAGCTATTTCTAAGCCTCTCACATTGGCTCTTTGCCCACTGCCATTAGTTACTACGGAACGCATCATACTCAAAGTTTGGTATGCACTTTCAGAATTCATTGCTTCATTTTCGAGAGCTTTACTTTCATAAATAACTTTACCAGTACGATCTTCAATTCTCAAAATGAACCTAGATTGACTAAAAATACCTTGATTGGCGAATGTGGAATATGCACCAACGAGCTCCAGAGGAGTTACTTCTGTACTGCCTAACGCTAAAGTTAGATTAGCATCCATAGGAGAATGAATTCCCGACTTTTGAGCTAGTTGGATAGTCGGTTGTAAACCTATTTTATCCAGTAATTTAATCGCAATCATATTGTAGGAATGCTCCAGGGCCGTTCTAAGAATACTAGGTCCATGGTAAATTCCACCGTAATTTTCTGGTGTCCATTCTTTATTCAATTTTTTAACAAAAAAACTAAGAGGCTCATCATTTAATATCAAATTAGGTGGAATTCCATTTTCAAACGCGGCAGCATAAACAAAGGGTTTGAAGCATGAGCCCGGTTGACGCCGAGCTTGGGTTGCACGATTGAAAGAGCTCAATTTGTAGTCTCGTCCGCCAATTAGGCTAACGACCTCACCTGAATCAACTTCTCTAACTACAAAGGCACCTTGTAAATCTGGCGTTGAGGAAAGAGGATTAGTCTTGAATAGAGAAGCTCCCAAAAAAGCCTCACGAGCAATCGCATGAATCTCACTATCCAATGTGGTTATAACTCTATAACCACCAGTTAATACTTTTCTCCAACCCAACATTCTTACCAATTCTCGTACTACCTGAGATGTAAAATATGGAGCCTTAGCTTCTTGCGAAAAGCTCTGCGTTTGAGCCGGTTTGACAAAAATTTTCTCTTGTAGTGCTTTTTGATAGACAGATTCATTGATGACATGAAGTTCACGCATTTTGAATAGAACTGTGCGTCTTCTTTTCATTGCCTTGTCGAAATTATGTCTCGGCGAATAGCGATTGGGAGCTTTAAGTATAGCGGCCAATAAAGAAGCTTGTGCCACAGTTAAATCACGCGGTTCCACGTTAAAGTAACCTTTACTAGCTGCAGCCAAGCCATAATAGCTACTACCGAAGTAAACTGTATTTAAATACATCTCTAGAATCTCATTCTTAGTCAAGGAATATTCTAGTTTTAAGGCGAGCATGATTTCCTTAATTTTACGGGTGATAGTCTTTTCATGAGATAAGTAGACGTTTCGAACCAATTGTTGAGTGATCGTACTCGCACCATGAGCTAAACGTCTCACTTTTAGATCTATTATCAGTGCTCCTAGAATACGACGAAAATCTATGCCAAAATGGCTAAAAAACCTTTGATCTTCTATTGATGTGAAGGCAAGTTTCACATGTGTTGGGATATCACTTAAATTAATCAGACGACGTCTAGCGGTTCTACCTCTAGTCGTATGCAAAAGATTTCCATGACGATCATAGATTCGAGTCGAAAGAGATGGGTTCAGGCGTGGTATGTCCAATGATGGAAGTTCTAAATAGATATCATGTAGAATACCTGCTAGCAAGCCACCCAAACAGAACACAAATATCACTAACCACAACACGAACTGTCGAAGTAAATATTTCAAGGATTGATAAATGAATTTGAACATTACAGAACATCCCTGGTTTTCATAATGTGTTTAACAATTTCTACATCTATGGGCGTTGTTACTTTAATGTTTTCTTCAGAACCTTCAATAACTTTTACTTCGTGACCAAGTTGCAAGAAATAACTAGAGCAATCGGTTCCTTTAAAGTTGTTCTTTTTTCCAAGAAGGTAAGCTTTTAATATCAAGCAATATTCGAAAGCCTGTGGAGTTTGCACTCTACGCAACCTATCTCTATCTAGAGTTAGTTGAATTTTAGTCTGGTGATCATCGGTAACTTTGACAATTGTATCTACAAGGGGTAAAGCAGGTACAACTCCTCCCCCATGCTCCAATAGGTTTTCACATAAGTTATTTAACAATGTTGGTGGGCAAAAAGCTCGCGCTCCATCATGAATTAATACATGCTTTGTATTGGATCTACATGTTTTTAATCCATTTAATACCGAATCATATCGTTGAAGACCTGCGTTACAAAAGTTTATCTCTACTTGTCTATCAAATGGTGTCATCTTGTTAAGCATTTTACTTATACGTTCACGCTCTGTTTGCTCGCAAACGATTACCAGCTGGGATAGTTGCTTGATTACCTTCAAAGATTCTAGGCAATGCACCAATAGACTTTTACCTGATATTTCGAAATACTGTTTAGGTTCCGAATGCTTAAATCTACTACCTCGGCCACCAAACAGGACAATACAAGCAACCATTAGTCCCCTTAATGAGTCCGAGTAAGTAGGTATTTAATTAAACATTCAAAAAACTTGGGATCGAGACCCATTTCATACAGGGGCTGAAGTGATTTAATCCCCTCTGTAGCATGTTTAACTGCTAAATCGCGACTTCTATTGATTCCCAACAGAGCTGGGTAAGTTGATTTTTGATTCGCTGCATCTAGTCCTGCTTGTTTTCCTAGCTGTTCACTTGTAGCAGTAACATCTAATATGTCATCAGTAATTTGAAATACGAGTCCAAAGTGATGTCCATAAGTTTTCAAATATTCGATAGCTACTGGAGGAGCTTGGGCTATTAAAGCGCCAAATTCCAAACAAGCTATGAATAGCTTACCCGTTTTATATATGTGAATTTTCTCTAAGGCTTCAAGATCTACTTGCTTTCTTTCTGACTGAAGATCAAGAACTTGTCCAGCAATCATTCCGCGAGCACCAACTGCTTTAGATAGTAGAGAAATTAACTGTAAACTCAAATTAGGTTTAAGATTATGCTTTTTAGAGACTGCAATGAGTAATTCCCAAGCGCATGTGAGGAGCGCATCACCAGCTAGTGTTGCAATATCTTCTCCAAAGGCTTTATGACAAGTCTCTAATCCCCTACGTAAATCAGAGTCATCCATACACGGTAAATCATCGTGAATAAGTGAATACGTATGAAGCAGTTCAATGCAAAGTCCCATTTCCAATCCTAATTTCTCTGCTCTAGGATTAAAAATCATTGCTGACTCCACCGCAAGAATGGGTCGTATTCGCTTTGCTCGGGCAAATAGTGAATGGTTCATTGCATCTTTGATTACTGGCGTGACGGTATCAAGATAACCATATTCCGTTTGCGAACTTTGAAGTAGCTCATCAATTCGAAGACGCAGATTTTCGATATGCTGCTCAAGTTTGAGCATTTCCATTAATAGTCCCAGTTGGAGTTACTGACGATTTGTTGAATTTCTTCTTCACTACCTAATCGGTTTAAGTGATCTTGAAAACTACCAAGACTCTGAATTAAATTATAAATATCTTTTGAATTAGTTCGTTTTAATTCTCGAGCCAGCCATTGTGCAAACTCAACTAATTCTTGTTTTTTTGCAGATTTCATGACCTTCTCCTGTGTGAACTTTGAGTACATAGTCCTCATCCGCACTATACCCCTTCAGTCTTTTCCGTGCAATCTGTGCGTTCAATTTGTGGCATTATCTGCTCTTCAAACCATTTTATATCTTTTTTGATTTGAGAGCTAAGCTGATCGATATTATCAAATTGTTTAACTTTTCTAATTTGTTCAATAAATTGAATATTGAGGATTTCGCCGTATAAGTTACCTTCGAAGTTATGAAAATAAGCTTCCAGTTGATATTTATGTTCATTAAATGTGGGTGCTTGTCCTAAATTAGCTAAACCAGCCAAGGTTTTATTATTATGAATGCATTTTATAGCATAGACCCCTGGTGCTAGTGTTACCTGTTGCTTAGGTGGAATTATATTTGCAGTTGGAAAACCGAGTTTACGCCCTCGTTGACTACCTGAAATAACTTCACCACAAATAGTAAAATATCGACCTGCAGTCTTGTAATAATATTTAGTATCTCCTGCCCTGATAGCTTCTCGAAGATTTTTAGAGGAGTAGGTGATCCCTTCGATCTGCTGACGGTGAGTTATTTCCACAGAGATATTATATTTTTGAAAAAAATCTTTCATAAATTGGGCGTTACCAGCGCCCCCTTTACCAAAACGAAAATCGTAGCCGACTTGAATTGCCTGGAGATCAAGAACTTTTTTTATGTAGTTAAGAAATTCCAGAGGTGACTGCTCTCTAAATTGTGAATCAAAATTAGCGACAAAAACTCCATCAAGATTGCTCTGAAGAAGCGAATTATATTTCTGTTCATAGGTTTGTAAGAGTTTGTAGGAATGACCTATGAAGAGTATTTGAGGATGAGGTTCAAAGGTTAAAACCCAAGCTGGATACTTCATTTCTGATGCTCTATTTTTTATTCTTTCGAGCAATACTTGATGTCCAAGGTGAACCCCATCAAAATTACCAATAGCTAGGCAAACTTTTGGTCGATCAAGAAGATTTTCTAGCTTTACAATGGCTGACACCAGTTTCCCTCCAATGATTTTGACTTCATGACCGTTTCAAAAAGTTGTTGTGGGCTTATAGAGTTTTTATCCTCTAACGGGCCAACCTTGGTTCTTCTAAGAATTTCTAAAGTACCGACTACCTTTTTCTCAGTTACTGCTTTACGAAGTAAATCTTGAACTAGTTGTCTTACGTAGGTTCCTTTAGAGCAGTTTACCTCAAAATGAATCATTTGATCTTCAATTTGATTCAGTTGGAATTCAAAAATCTCTACGGCTCTGTAGGGAGGTTTTATATTTATTTTAGAATCACCTCTACGAGCGTAATTGTATAGTTTTTTACCGTTTACTTTTCGAGCAGAAAACAATGGTGTTTGTTGATCGTATGTGCCTAAAAACTGCTTAGCTGTAACTTTTAAATCTTCAATATCTATTTCGAGATCACTTTGCAGTTCAACTAATTTACCCTCACAATCTAATGTTTCAGTAAGGTAGCCTTGCCTGAAAGCTCCGCTGTAGGATTTGTTACCCTTAAGATAATTTTGTAATGCTTTCGTGCCTTTACCAATACCTATCGGAAGAACACCGGTAGCAAATGGGTCTAAAGTCCCTCCGTGACCTACTTTTTTAGCGCCGAAAATTCTTTTAACGAAACGTACGCAATCCGCGGAAGTAACTCCAACAGGTTTATCTAGATTAATCAGCCCATTGAAATTGCTGTAGTAGAGTTTCCTCATTAGATTGACTTTATTCGTTGGGATTCCCGACTGGATCGTCCTGAGAATCTTGAGTTTTTTGTTTGATAGACTCTAATTCAGCCTGTTCTTCTTTGACAGCTTGGTCCATGGCCTGCAATTGCTCTTCCCAGTCGTCATAAAAAAAATCAAGCAGAGGGACATTTTTGACAGCTAGATTTCGTGCCAAACAGGAGCGAAAGTATCCAGACATACCTTGTAAAATACCCATAGCTATTTCTCTATCGTTATTACTCATTCCTGAGTTCATAAATGATACATATAGCCTAGCGAATCCACCATCGGGGCTTACATGCACTCTGTTGATAACTGGACAAGCTCTCTCGATGCGACGATCGCGCACATCTCTTTGAATTAAACTACTAATATTACGCAGGATGTCTTTCTGAAGTCTTTCAACCTTAAACCCTCGACCTCGTGGCATCTGTTGCTCCCAATTTTCACAGTCTGACAAGATTCATAGTCAGTCGTGAGGTATCTCCTGCATCTCAAAAACTTCAATTACGTCTGAAACTTTTAAATCATTATATCTCAAATTGATTCCGCATTCGTAACCACTCAAGACCTCATTGACTGACTCTTTGAAACGGTTAATTGATTCAACTTTACCATTAAATACTTCAACACCGTCTCTTATCACTCGGGCTTCTTTACCTCTTAAAACTTTTCCAGAGTCTACGAAACAGCCTGCAATTTTGCCAACTCTAGATATGGCGAAAACATCACGACAGGTTGCACGCCCCAGTACAACTTCCTTAAATTTAGGATCAAGCATTCCTGTGATTGCCTTTTCAATATGCTCGATTGCTTCGTAAATAATACGGTAATTCCGAATTTCCACTTCATGTTCTTCAGCTAGGTTGATCGTCTTGGTGTCGGTACGCACATGAAAACACATTATGATTGCACCCGAAGCCGAGGCTAACATTATGTCAGATTCTGAAACGGCACCAACCCCAGAATGAATAACTTTAACTCTGACATCTTCTTTATGTATTTTTTCTAAACTCTCGCTCATCGCGATTACTGAACCGTGAACATCGGCCTTTACAATGACCTTTAATTCTTTCAGTTTTCCCTCTTCCACCTTTGCAAACAAATTTTCAAGACTGACTACTTTATCGGCTCCACGAACCATTTGGTCTTTTGCTCGCGCCACTCTTTGTTCTACAAAATTTCTAGCCACTTTTTCTGAGTCAGCAGTGAAAAATCTGTCAGCGAATTCTGGGACATAATCAAATCCTGTGATTTCAACAGGTGTAGATGGACCAGCTTTTTCTACCTTGCGTCCATATTCATCAGTCATAGAGCGAATTCGACCTGAACTCGTTCCCGCTACCATAATGTCGCCAATTGATATAGTACCTTTTTGAACTAAAATTGTAGCTACTGATCCACGTCCCTTTTGCTGTCCAGCTTCAACCACTACCCCAGCTCCGATACGGTTAGGATTAGCCTTTAATTCCATTAAGTCGGCTTGTATGGCTACTAATTCTAATAGATCATCTACGCCCTCTCCAGTAATTCCTGACACACCTTGACATGGAACGGTTCCGCCCCATTCTTCAACGATTAGTCCGTTAGCGCCAAGGTCTTCGTATACTTTCTGAGGATTGACATCGGGACGGTCCATTTTTGTTATTGCAACTATAATGGGTACGTCAGCGTTTTTCGCATGATTGATTGCCTCTAAAGTTTGTGGCTTGACGCTATCATCTGCAGCAACTACGAGGATAGCGATATCGGTGATTTGAGATCCATGTGCTCTCATAGCAGTAAATGCTTCATGACCCGGCGTATCTAAGAAACAAACGGACTGTCCAGATTTCGTATTAACTTTATATGCACCAATGTGCTGTGTAATACCGCCGGCTTCTCCTGCAGCTACTTCTGCTTTTCTAATGTAATCCAGCAGTGTAGTTTTGCCATGATCAACGTGACCCATAACCGTTACAATTGCATCTCTTGGCTCAAGTGTTTCCTCTGGGTCCTCGAAATCAAGATCTATCAGTTCTTCATTACCAGTGTCTTCAGCTACCTTATAACCATACTCTTCTGCAATAATTGCACAGGTGTCCATATCTAATTTTTGATTAATTGAAGCCATGATACCCATAGCGAATAATTTCGAGATTATTTCATTTGCCGAGACTCCCATGTCATCTGCAAGTTCACCAGGGGAGCCACCTTCCGTCAGATACAATGTACGTGCTTCTTCAGCGTCTTTGATTTTTTGAAGCTCGCGACGTTCTGCTCGTGACTGAGCCTTTTCTTTCTGCTTTTTTCTTTTAGCTATTTTAGCTTGTTGACGCTCATACTCAGTCATTGCAACCTTTTTACGAGGTTGTCTTCCTGCGAGGGTTTCAGGCAATATTGGACGCGAGATAGCCTTACCTTTAGCTGCACTAGTTTCTTGTTTATTTTCTTTAACAGGTTCTGACGCCGGGACGGCTACCGGTTTTTCTGAATCGACTTTTTCTGATTCTTTATCAGCTATAGGTACTTTGCCCTTCTCGAGATCATCGGAGCTGATAGAAGGAAGATCTCGCATCGAACGAATTACACCATCGGCTGAGGTAGCGTCATTCGACTCCTCAGTTTTAATTAGAGCCTTAATTTGGCCTGCTAAATCTTCGTCCACTGAACTTAACGGACTTTTAACATCAATTCCATTCTGTTTACAAATTGCAACCAGTTTATTCTTATCGAAATTGATCTCACTCGCTATTTGAAATACCCTTATTTTTGCCATGCAAAGCCTCTTCTAGTGCGGATTATTGGCCCTCTGAATTGAGGCTCCTAATATAATCACTCTCTTTTACAATATCAATCTTTATATGGGCAAGTTTGGCCGACAAACGAACATTTTGCCCTTCTTTACCAATTGCCAGTGATAATTGTTGGTCTGGTACTACTACAAACATACGGTTTTCATCTTCAATATATTCCATGTGATTTGGTTTAGCTGGAGATAATGCGTTGGCAATATAAACTCTTAAATCTTCGTTCCATTTCACAATATCAATTTTTTCACCGAAAAGTTCATTTACGACCACCTGAATACGAGACCCTCGTAATCCTACGCATGAACCTACCGCGTCTATGTGATCTTCTGCAGAGTAAACCGCGATTTTACTTCGCACGCCGGGCTCCCTAGCAATGCTTTTTATCTCGACTAATTTATCTGGAATTTCTGGGATCTCCTGCTCAAATAATCGTTGAAGAAACTCTGGATGAGTACGCGAGAGAGCGATTTGAGGTCCTCTAGATGTTCTGCGAACATCTATTATCACTGATTTTATTCGGTCACCTTGACGAAATCGTTGACTAGGTATTTGCTCGCGAAGTGGCATGATAGCCTCTACTCCATCGTCTAATTCAACTAAAATATCGCCTTTATCAAACCGTTGTATTTTTCCAATAATTAACTCATTGATACGGTTCGAATATTTATCATAAATAGTTTTACGATCCACTTCATTCATTTTTTGACTGATAACTTGCTTTGCGGTTTGGGCCGCAACTCTGCCGAATTGACGTGGTGTAATATCAACCTTAATTTGATCGTTGACTTCCACTTCGTTAGCTATAGATTGAGCCTCTTTAAAGGTTATCTCATGTTCGGGGTTTGATAATTTAGCTACAACAGTTTTGTAGGTTTTAACAGCGATTTTTCCATCTTCTTCCACCTCTATCAGAAGCTCTCCATCAAAATCATAGTTTTTACGGTAGGCAGATATGAGAGCAGCCTCCATCGTCAGATAGAGCTCTTCAGCTGATATTCCTCTCTCTTTCTGCAGCTCCTTTAAGGCTGTGATCAAGTTGAATTTCATAATAACTCCCTAAAACTCCAAATGAAATCGCGCTTTTTTAATGTCAGACCATTGGAGGCGATGCTTCTGCAGGGCATCCTTTGGTTTAGCACCCTTGGATTTACCAGTGATCTCTAAAAATCGATTTTCCGCATCAATTATCTGCACCAAACCAATCAAGCAGAGACCTTCGAATGTAGTTAATTCAAATTTTTTATCTTGATGGAAAATGAAATCTGTTGGGAAAATACACTTTCGACTAAGGCCGGGCGTACCAAAAGTAACATCATAATCCTCGTAGTCTTCATAAAAATCACTATTGTAGAATTCTCGATGCAGTAAGCTGCATTCCTCCAGACTCATGCCACCTGGACGATCTACCGAGATATCAAGTTGGTTTCGCTCATTAGACAAACTGGATTTGATACCATATAGATGAATCTGGTCATCGAGTAAATCTCTGACCCGTTTTTCCATCAACTTCAAGTCCAATTTCATCGTTCCTCAAAAAAACAATCCGGCACACAGGCCGGAAGATAGCTTTGAGACGTTATCACAAATTCTTCATTGTTCTTGAATTGTGGAAGCTGAGTTGGAGTAAAATCTTTACTCGAGGTAAGCTTCGACGCCTCAAAAAAAGAAGTGGCGAAATGCCACTCCCCAAGCGAGACGCCTAATATAGCATGATGGCCTTACATTGAGCAAGAAAACGAGCTCGTTATTTTTGTAAATTATTATTCTTTAGCCACTGAGCTAGATTCCATAAACCCTTAGCATAAAATTCGTTACGATTATAAGATAGAAGTGCTCTCAATTGGATATTATCGAATTTTCCCGACTTAAAGTTTGAAGATTGTTCTTTTCCCCAACCTTTTTGATTTAAGAAAAAAGCTGAAGAGGCAAATCCATCCGCTAAGTTATTTAATTGAATCTCATTATCTCCATTGCCATCCTTAAGCATCCAGAAATTATATGGAAGGAACTGGACAACTCCACATGCTCCTGCCCAGTTTGATTCTACCTCTTGTTGACCAGTAGCAGTAGCCCAAAGATAAAGACAGGCGAGATTTCTACGCGCGGATCTTAAAAGTCTACTGAGGCGCTGCTTATCTATCGTGTGCGAAAATTTATTTAATAGTAAAAGCTGTGTTAAAAATACTTCGTGAGCTTTATATTTTAGCCGAAATTTTCCAAGCCGCGACTCCATTGCTGCCAGAGCAACTAGAACCTCTGCATTAATGTAGTATTTAGATTCTATGTTTTGTAATGATTCTAGGTGTTCTTTGTATGCTTGCTTAATTCTCGTTTGATTTTTATGAGACTCTAGGTTGCTAGAATTTTTTTTATTTCCCTTATCAAAAGTTTCCTGAGAATCTGGTCGAGCATATCGACTAACGGATTTCCATACTGGCCTAAAGGAAGCTTTTTCTTCCAACCAAGTCACGAAGTGTTTTGAATCAATTCCAGGGTTGAATTGCTGCCAATATGGTTTTGATGCCATGAATTGTAAATCACTTTTCAAGTCCTTCTCAAAATTTTGAAGAGATTTACGACCCAGAGATAGTAACTCCAGTTTTAATTTGAGTGAATTTAAGTATTCATTGAAGTCGGGAGAGGTGAAGTAAACATCTTTAATGAATAAAATTATTACAAAAAGAAATCTCATAAACAATAGGAGCTGCACGTATCCTGTGCAGCTCCGAATTTAATAAGTGAACAAGTTGCTGTTATCTATTATTAATGGGTGTATACTCCAAGTCCTTCTCACCGACGTAATGAGCCTTTGGTCGATATAGACGGTTATCATTCCATAGTTCCAAAATATGTGCTGTCCAGCCGGATACTCTGGATAAAGCAAATATGGGAGTATAATCAATAGGTTCAATTCCCATCAAGGTGTAGAGTGTTCCAGAGAAAAAGTCTACATTGGGCCAAATTTCCTTACCAGAGGCTTCCATTTTAGCAGCCATCTTGGCTTGTAAAGCTTTCAAAATTTCCAGATTGGAGGTGTCATTTTTCTCACTGGCAAGCTCTTCAAGCATTGAGCCTAAAATTTTAGCTCTAGGATCAATAGTCTTATAAACACGATGTCCCATTCCCATGACTTTTTTCTTTTCAGTCATTGCCGTTTCAAACCATGTGTTCAGGTTTTCGATTGATCCAATTTCATCGACCATGTGAAGTACTCTTTCATTAGCTCCACCATGGAGAGGTCCGTAGAGGGCTCCTACAGCAGCAGCGACAGCTGAATGTAGATCAGATAAGGTCGACCCAACGACTCTTCCTGTAAACGTTGAAGCGTTGAAGGTATGCTCCGCGTGAAGTATTAAACAAACATCAAACATTCGTACAATTTTCTCGTTTGGTACCTCCCCGTGAAGCATGTAGAGAAAGTTGGCCGAATGATCAAGCTCAGTACGAGGTTCGAGAATTGGCAAACTACGCCTGTGTCTGGATGCAGCTGCAATAATTGTTGGATATGCCGCGATGAGTTTTATAGCGGCTTCACGTTTATCCTCCATACTCCAGCTAGAATCTTGCTTTTCGTGCATTCCTAAAGCTGCTGTTAATAACTGAAGAATTCTCATAGGGTGAGCATCCTTGGGACATTGATCCAACATTTGTAATACATAAGGAGGAACCTTGCTATTATCCTTCAATTTGTTGATCAATTCATTGAGCTGATTTTGTTTCGGTAATTCGCCGTACAGTAATAGATAAACGGTTTCCGGATAGCTTGACTCGCGAGCAAGAGTCTGTATAGGGTAACCACTGTAATACAGTTCGCCTTTTTCACCATCTATGGTGCAAATTCTGGATTCGTCGGCAATAACACCTGCCAACCCCCGAGAGTAGCTTACGTCAGACATTTTCTTTCCTCCATGTTTTATGTTTACAGCCGCAAATTAATTTGTGTATTAAAAATTAAATCAACCGTCAAAGCAACTAGGTGCTGTATTGTACTACTAAACCAACTGTAATCGTAGTCTTTGATTTTTAATGACAAAATACTGTATTTTTGGGCAATAAATGTGTATGTTTTGAACTCCGATTCTATGTTTAAGCAGTTTAAGCAAGTATTTATTTCATTTTTTACACTTTCATTTGCGATCTTTTTTATTGGTTGCGGTGGTAGTGGTGTTTCCGATCCACTGAATACTTCGGATTTCGGTCAAACACCTTCTCCGTCAATTTCAACTGTATTAAACGGATCGGTAATCAAAGGACCAGTCTCTGGTGCCACAGTTAGAGCTTATCGAGTCGTTAATGGAGTCAAAGCTCAAGAGTTGGGAACAGCAATGACCGCTGCGGACGGTTCCTACCGTCTTTCAGTAGTTGGTTATGATGGGCCAATTGTTATCGAGGCCTTTAACGGTCAGTATACTGACGAGGCCACAGGTATTAAGAAGGTCCTAAATCGATCAATGAATTCGATAGTACCTAAATTTACAGCAACAAAGCCCGCGATGGTCTCCCCTCTGACTCACATGGCAGCGGCTATTGTTTCTCAGAGCTCGGATATTTCCGAAACTTCGATTCAAGATGCTATTGACGAAGTATCCGAATTCTATTCCCTATCAGATATTTTGATCACAACCCCATCTATCATTACAGATTCAACTGTTTCCGTTTCTGAAGTAGAATCAAATCAGCTTAATTATGGACTCATACTATCTGCAATATCTCAGATTGGAGCTGATGAGAATACTGACCCCCTTGAGATCATGGATATTATTGCGCAAGATGCATCAGACGGAAGTTTCGATGGGCAAAATAATGGTCAAACTTTAACCTTGAATAACAAAGAGGTATCTCAAAGTTTTGCCACCAAAGATATCGCAGATTCCATTAGTACCATAGTTGAATCTTTGAGTAGTCAGCTAATAGTTTCTGTTGACCCTGAATTTTTATTTAATCTTGAAACGACCGAGGGTGTTATCGAAAAATCATCGGTAAAACTTTCCGTTAAGGCTCTTCCCAAGTTAACAGGGTCTAATAATATTCAACTTACAGGGCTAGCCACACCAGGTACCTCATCCATTGAAATTATTCAGAATGATATTAAAATATCAGAATTTTTTACTGGTTTAGATGGAACTTTTTCAGTTCAAATTGGACTCATTGTAAATCAGCTCAATCAAGTAACGGTTCGAGCTAGAAATGGCGGCGCTGTCTCTGAAAGAAATATTGAGATTCGACAGGATTCTATTCCCCCTTCCTTTAGTTTTTTGACTACAGAGCCTGAGTATATCAATAGCGAATCAGTTTTCCTTGCCTATGATTTAACAGATACATACGGGGGGCCAGCCGATCTCACCGTAAGCTTAAGCCAAGGTAATGCTTTAGTTAACAGTAATACGATACAGTTGAGTAATTTGGTGGAGGGTACTCAGCTATTACAGCTGGAACTCTTTGACCAATTAAACAATAGAATAAGCCAATCATACCCTCTATTTGTAGATTTTAGCGCTCCGATACTTGAAACGACTGTGCCTAGCTTAGTTAATACCAAC
>JAYZAC010000028.1:0-10719 GCA_036339875.1 bacterium
ATCGGTGGTAAGTTCAAGTTTTTCTATTTCATCTTTGATACGAAGTTTAATATTTTCTAAGTCGGTAATTTCTTTGAAGAAGTCTGAAATACTAGCAAAGGAATTTTGTGAAAATAAATTTAAAAATATCATCAATATGAGACATACAGTTTTAAATGACATCTTGAGACCTCTGTTACACATACTCACTAAAGATTCGCGTAGATTAAGGATATTAAAAAAACTGGCAAGTCTTTGTTTAAACAATAATTTAATCTTTTTAATAGCTTGCTTCGTAAACTTTGAATAAAAGATGACAAGTAGATTGTCCTGAACTATCCTCTGAGCCTTCTTGAGGGGAGTTAATATGCATACGCAGGGCACTATCACTGACAAGATGAGATCAGAATTAATTGATAGTAAGGTCCATTATGAATTAGTTTTGGATGGTTTGGGTCTAGAGTTGAATCCTTTGATAGGCCAATCTATCGTTTTAGAATTTAGTGGTCGTTCAAGTTGCTTAAATTGCGGTGATCGAAAAGTTTTCAAACAAGGTTACTGTTTTGTTTGCACACAGAAGTTACCTCAATGCGATTTCTGTATTCTAAGTCCGGATAAATGCCATTATGATCAGGGAACTTGTCGCGACGATTCATTTGCTAAAAAACACTGTTTCATTCCACATATCGTATACCTCTCGTTGTCCTCACATGTAAAAGTAGGTGTCACGCGAAAAGGTAACGAAAAAACTCGTTGGGTTGATCAAGGCGCTGTGGCTGGTCTACCTATTTTCGTAACACAAGATCGAAAAACAGCTGGATTGCTAGAAGTGGATTTAAAGAGTATTTTCTCAGACAAAACTAGTTGGCAGCGGATGTTAAAGGGTGTCCCCAGTGAAGAATCTTCGGTACTTGAGCAAAAGCGTTTAATGGCATATGAGGCTACTCCGCAATGGGATGATCAAAGAGTCGCATCAGATTTGACTGAGATTGATTATCCGGTAAATGAATATCCTACGAAAATCAAATCGTATAATATTGATAAAACTCCTAAGATTGAGGACAAATTACTAGGTATTAAAGGTCAGTATTTGATTTTTGAAAACGCAGTACTAAATATACGAAAATTTCAAGGTTACCAACTACAAATCATATTTTAAGATTAGTGATATGTGGTAAATAAAGTCTTGACTTAGTGTATTAAGACTACTATATTAACGCGTCTTTCTCGAGTAGGGTGATTTATTTCCACTAAGTATGCCTTACTCTCTATATTAATTTGAACCAGGGGGAAGAGATATGGAATCTATCCGTCGATACGAGATGATGGTCCTTGCAGACCCAAATGTGGATGAAAACAAAATAAATATCTTATTTGATAAGCTTGCTGATTTAGGTGGCAAACTGGGTGCCAAGCTTGTCAACAGATCATTATGGGGCAAAAGACGACTTGCTTATGAGATTAAAGATCTCAAAGAAGGTGTGTACTACATTTTAGACATCGAAAGTGTTCCATCCGCAGTAAATAAATTAGAATCATATCTAAAAATTCAGAATGAAGTCTTGCGTTTCCTGACTGTAGTAAAGGGTGAGCGGACTGAAGAGCAGAGTATTACAGAACAAAGTTCTGAAGCTAGTGCTTAATTTCCAAAGCTAATTTAAGGAGAGTAAATGGCCGCTTTCAATAAGGTTATTTTGATGGGAAACCTAACCAGAGATCCAGAGTTGAGATACACACCCGATGGGATGGCTATTTGTAATTTTGGAATAGCTGTCAATGATAGTTATCGGCGGGGTTCGGACGGCGATGCCAAGGATGAAACGATGTTCATTGATGTTGCCACCTTTCGTAAGCAGGCTGAGAATTGTGGCCAGTATTTAAAGAAGGGAAGACGAGTTCTCATTGAAGGACGACTTCGATTAGAACGATGGCAAGCGCAAGATGGTGCTAATAGAAGTAAGCACACAGTGAGTGCAAATGTTGTTCAGTTTCTATCTGTAGGTGAGGAGCGTAGCGGTAGTAATGAAAGCACGAGTGCATCAGATAGTGCTCCATCCAAATCCGAAACTGTAAATATTTCAGCTATTGATGATATAAGTGATGATGAAATTCCGTTCTAATTCAATTAGAAGCGGAATAAAGTAATAAATTCCGGCCAAATTTTGTCGGTTTGGTCGCGCGGATCGGAGGTCCATATGCCCAGGAATTACGACAACGGAAAAAAGAAGAAAAAAGAGAAAAAAAGACAAAGAAAACTCTTGCTGCAGCAGAAACTTGGTCTTGAACCTAAAAAGAAGTATTGTCATTTCAAAAAAGAAGGCATTAACGAGATAGATTATAAAGATACTGCTCTTCTTAAGCGTTTTATTACAGATAAAGGTGCGATTGTCCCAGCTAGGAATACTGGAACTTCAAAGCACATGCAAATTAAGTTGACTGCAGCCATCAAGCGCGCAAGATTTATGGCATTAATACCTTATTGCCCACAGAAATATTTGTAGGATTATGAAGCAGAAGGCTATGACACGCGCAGCGATGATGGTTGCCTTAACAGTAGTTTTGGCATTATCTTCCCAAATTCCACTGCTCAGTGGGTTTGGACTATTTTTGCTGCCTTTGCCTCTAGCTATCGTCGGTCTGATGCACGGGCCCAGCGCTCAAATATTGGGTGTTCTGTCCGTAACAATCCTATTAAGTGTTTGGATGGGACCATTAGGTTCTTTATTTTATTTACCTTTCGCAGTAACTTCAATGGTACTCGGTCTAGGTTTCCACTATCGAGTTTCTGTTAAGTGGATTTTAACGGGTGGGGTTCTTCTGATTGGGGCTGCTGCATGGTTGAACATGACGGCAGTAGCTCATTTTCAGGGAATCGATTTAAACAGTGAGGCAAAAAAGGTAAGAGATACTGTTATTGAGCATTTTGATGCTCAATTTATCGAATCGGCTAAGCAAGAAAGAGCAAAGTTACTCAAAGAGTATGACGCTATGCGTGGAAATGTGACCGCTGGTGTAAACGAGCTAGAGGATAAGAAACGTCAGCTTGATCGTGCTGTTAAATTAGAGGAGACTCAGATTCAGACTCGTGAGAGTTTAGAACTAATGTTGAAGTACCAAGCTCCATTTTTGATGTTTTTCTTGTTCGTTGGACTAGTTTTCGAGGTACTACTATTGAGAAGTATTTCGCGACGCATGCGCCTGATGGAGATTCCCTCGATTGGGTTTAGTACTTGGAAGTGTCCTGGCGGGATTAGTTGGCTTTTATTAGTATTTCTACTGATATCTGTTTGGAGTCAGCAAAGTATTTTACAAGAGGGTACTGCCACTTGGTTGATTAGTCTTAGTTTCGCAGTGCAGATTATATATTTTGTATTCGGATTATCATTTATGACTTTTTTGATGATGCAGTATCAGGTTTCTGTTCCGCTCAGAGTCATACTTTATGGTCTGAGTATATTTTACGGGCCTGTGCTCGTATTTTTAGGAATTTTTGACAGTTTATTTAATTTTAGGAAGGCGTATTTCAACGCCCCGCAGCAGACTACATAAAGATTGCTGCAGATAATAGAGGAGCTTGATCATGGAATTGATTTTAACGCAAGATGTACCTAACGTAGGTATTGCTAATGAGGTCGTTCGCGTTAAGGATGGTTTCGCTAGAAACTATCTATTGCCTAGAAAACTTGCAGTGATAGCAACTAGTGCAAGTGTTAATGAGCGAGCAGCTAAGATACAGAAGGCAAAAGAGCGAAAAGCAATTCGTTTGGCTGAAGCTTCAGAACTTGCTGAGCGTATGTCACGCTTGAAAGTTAGCTTTGAGCGCAAGGCATCTGAAGAGGGTCGACTTTTTGGTTCCGTTACCAAGGAAGATATAGTTTCCGCTCTTGCAGAGTTGCATCATATTACGATTGATCGTAAGCAGATGCATTTACCCACAGCTCTCAAGACTTTAGGAGAAACTCAGGTTAAGATTAGACTCGAGACCGGAATTTCTGGTGTTTTAGATATCGAAATAACTCCTGAGGGAGGTTCGGTGGCTGAGGTTGAACCAAACACAGCAACCCAGAGTTCGACTACTGATCAAGGTGAAGCGACAGTAAGCGAAGAATCAGCTGAATAGCCTAAATTAAACTCAATTAAAAGATCCATCATACGGAATAATTTTTATTCCATACATTGATGGGTCTTTTTTAATTTTTATCAGCGCAGGCTTTGGTATAATTCAAAATTGATATGGAAGAATCTCTCCAACACGTTCCACCTAATAATCATTCGGCTGAGTTGACCGTGCTCAGCTCAATAATTACTTGGCCCGAGAAACTTACCGAAATACAGGTCAATCTTCGTCCCGAGCACTTTTATAAAAAAATACATCAAGAGATATTTGGTGCTATGGTGCAGTTGGATACTGACTCCCAGACAATAGATTTCGTAACTTTAAATGAGAAGCTGTCTACCTCAAAAATTTATAAGGATGTAGGAGGAGAACGTTATCTCGATCAAGTCGCTGCAGTAGTACCAGCGGCGGAACCGAGAACGCATGTAGAAATTCTTATTCAAAAGGCTAAGCTTCGCCATTTAATCCATACGGTTAATCGACTTAGATCGGCAGCTTTCGAAGAACCGGAAGATGTTGATATTTTCATTCAGCAAGCGGAAGCAAATATTTTGCAAATTGCTGAGGTCAGGGAAGAAAGAACATTCAGACATATCAAATCTATTGCAGAGAATGCTTTTGAAGAAATTGCAAATGCATTTTACGATAGTAAAGAAACGATGCCCGGTATTGTATCTAAGCTAAGTGATTTAGATAATCTAACTCTTGGTTTTAAGCGCGGTGATATGATTATTCTGGGAGCTAGACCTTCTATGGGTAAAACTGCTTTAGCATTACATCTTGCTCGGGCAGTATGTGTGGAACAAAAACTACCAACGGCTTTATATTCATTGGAGATGCCGGCGGAGCAACTTATGACAAGGTTCTTTTCAGCTCAAGGAAAGATTGATGGTCGTAATTTGCAAGTTGGTAAGCTTAATGCTAAAGAAATTGGAGATCTGAACAGAGCTTTGAGTGCATTGTCTGCTAGTCCAATGTTCATAAACGATCAGAGTGCAATGACACTCTACGATATCCGTAATGATTTGCGCAGGATGAATCGAAAATTAGAAGCTGACAAAAAAAAGTTAGAGCTAGTGATCATTGATTATTTGCAGTTAGTTCTGTCTACAGAAAAGAAATCAAGTGAACAAGAGAGAGTTGCGGAGCTTTCAAGAGGTATCAAAAATATCGCTCGTGAATTTCAGGTTCCAGTAATATGTTTATCGCAACTATCCAGAAAAGTTGACGATCGTAAAGATAAACGTCCCATGCTTTCTGATTTGAGAGAGTCGGGCGCGATTGAGCAAGATGCAGATCAAGTCATGTTCATTCATAGGCCCGAATACTATGAACCGGATGTTATAGAAGAGCGTGGTAAAGCTGAAATTATAGTTGCAAAAAATCGTAATGGACAGACGGGCACCGCAGTAGTTAATTTTGATAAATCTACCGGTCGTTTTCAGAATCTTGCTGGCATTTCGGGTTCATAGATGCAACAAAGTAAACAAATCCGTATTTTGAATAGTATTCTAGAGAATCATTTAACGTGCCTGCCAGAGGTACTAAAATCAGGAAAGTCAGATACCATTTTTGTTGCTTTGAAGCTGATTAGTATCATTGGATTCAGAAAGTATGATGGATGTATACAGTCAAAAGATTTTTTTTTACAGAATTTTTCGGCCTGTATTGAGTTTCTGAGGAATAAACCTCTATCGCGCTATCTTAAACTGCTTACGAGGGACATACTAAGTTTTAATCATCAGCAACAGGTTGAAATTTTGAGTATATTACCCAGATTCAACGAGTCTTTAAAACTAACAGATTTTTTAATAAAACGATTTGATGAATTTGACGAAATTCAATGGCTTGATGTCCTTATCACTATATCGAAATTAAAGCAAAATAATGGGATTGATTTTGTTGTAGATAAGTTGGATATCTTATCAACTGATGATGAGTCAATTCTTTTAGCTAAACTCTCGAGTTTAAATATAGAATTTGATCAAGACGTTACTAGAATTTTTCGAGATCGTTTCGAGTCATGTGAAAAAATAGAATTGAAAATCGCCTATCTTAGACTTTTATGTTCAGGTGAAAGAAAAGTAGCTGTTCCCACAATAATTGATAGTTTATCAAATTGTCCTGAGGCGTTAATAACTGAAGCTATTCAAGCTTTGATTAGACTAAGATTGCATGCACAAATTCCTTCTTCATCTTTGACTCAATATTCAAGTTCAAGCCATTACGGTTTATCTTGCGCAGCAGCACAAGTGTATGCCTTAAATTACATTACAGATAAGGATAAAGAGAGTCTTAAAGTTGGTATCAGGATAATATCTTTTTTGATGAATGAGGAGTCTAAAGAGGCGAAGTTGGCTGCAATTAAAGCTGCGCATAATTTTGATTCAGATCCCAGAATTGTTGACTGGATTGGTTCAATGTTAATTAGTGAAACTGATCAAGAGGTTTGTGAATGTGCATTTAAATTTCTAATAAAGCATGTTAATGAGAATGTGAAGCAGTTTTTTATTAAAGCGCTCGATAAGGATAAATCTCAGTTAAAGGTATTAGCGTTAAACGGGCTTGCTAAGTTTGAAGACTCAGAGTTGTTCGATTTTTTAGCTGGAGAGGCCCAAAAATCTATAAATGATGTACATGTAGTTGATGCAGCTATCGAAGCCATGTCTAGGGCAATTCCTCCAAATAAAGAAAATGTTTATGAAGAATTTTTGAAGCATAACAACCCACGCGTACAGAGAGCTGCTATTAGAGGTTTGATGAACTGGTATACCGAAAATTTAAAGCATTGCTTGGAGAGGGTATATCAAAAATGTAGTGGGGAAAATAAATCTCTGGCAGCATGTGTTTTATTTCGCTTCGGAACGCCCTACGTTCTCGATGATTTGTTACAAATGTTGGAAAGTCCTCAAATGGCAGATAAAAAGATCGCTTTACAAGCTATTTATGACATTTTTGTCTATTTACATGATACTCCCGTAGACCGTTTTCCCAAAGAACTCATAAGCATACTGGAAATTCATTATAGAGAGGCCGAGGCAAGAGTTGCTAAGGAAGATGTTTTACTCGACTTTTATGTTGAAGAGGTTCTAACAATTAGACATTTATATACTCAAGGTAATCTTTCAGAGTGTGAGAATTTTATCCAATCAATAGAACCAACTTTTCGACGTAGCTTTTATGTAAGTCTAGCTCAGATGTGGATACAACAAAGAAGAAATTTGGATATTAATTCAGAAGAGTGCCTGAGACTCACTAGTCAATCGCCAGATTGTTTTTTGCCATATGAGATACTTAATCGACAATATAAGAAATCTCAAAGAAAAACAGAGTATCTTGTCAACCAGATGCGCTTATTAGAAAGTCGTCAGAATTATTACCAAGAAATATTAAATATTCTAGAAGATTTTTCTCAAGAGGATATAAAAAGTTCTACTTTTAAGAATTTGATAAAAATACTCAGAAACGGAAGTCTTCCTCTCGACCACGGAATTCATCATTTATTTGTTCGGATTTATGTGAAACTTAAAACATATCATAAGGCATTCAAGCATTTGAGCTACGGCTTTTTGACTATGAAGCAGCCAAACTATCTAGTAGAGCTTGCGACAAGTTGTATGAAATGTGGATATCTAGAAAAAGCAAGTGAAATCTGTGAAGTTGGTTTTCAAATTGAATCAAATGATGTTGTGCGTAAAAAGCTAAAAATTCTTTCTGAGAAAATTGAATTGCTACGTCATTAATCATTGAACGATTATTCTGTGTTGAGCGTCATTTTCCGACAAGTTTAATATGAAGGAACAAGACTTACCGAGAATTCATCCATCTGTAGAATTTCTATTATTCTTTGTAATATCCATACTATTTTACGGTGGTTATCAGATACAGAATCAAATTAATCGCACTCCTGAGATGCAAAAGGTTTTGAAAGATATGAAGTCTGGGCCGTTGAAATTCCAGCTATTGAGTGAGAAAGGTTTCAGAGTAGATGTTGATATTTATGAAAAGAGTGATAGCGACTTATTGGCTCAAATAGGTGATCGTGTAAAAATTAAATATCGTGTAAGTTTTGCTGATGGTAGTCAAGTTGATTCTAGTTCGAATAGAATGGCTACTGAAGATTTTGTTGTTGGGTATGCACGAGCGATACCCGGATTGGATCTTGGAATTCGCAGGATTTCGCAGGGTTCTCGAGCTCGCGTTCGCGTACCATGGCCCTTAGCTTACGGTGAGGAGGGACTCAGTAATATAATACCCCCTCGGGCAGATCTAATTTTCGATATTCAAGTGATTGAGGTCAAAGATTCTGGAATTCCAAGAAGACAGCCAAATATAAATGGGCTCACGTATCGAAAATTAGGTGAAATGAAATATTGGGTATTGAGAGAAGGCCTTGGTATAAGTCCTAAAGATGGAGAAGTTGTTGGACTCGCATATGTAGCATGGGATGAGAACGGAGAACTAATTCACAGCTCTTACTTCACTGAAAAAAAATATGAAGTTCGAGTTGGTCAATCTCCAATCAAGGGGTGGAATAAACTACTAAAGCAAATGCTTCCAGGGCAACAAGTGTATGTAAAAATTCCACCTGAATTAGCCTTACGGAATCGCAATGTAAAGGGTTTAAATACACTTCAGCCTATCTATTTTTGGTTAGAATATCTTGGTAAAGAGTAGATTTAATTTCGTTCTATTTATTAAAATAGTTGGAGTAAACTCTAGGTAATTGCTCGGGGAAATCATTAATAAATCCATAGATCCCTAAACTCACCAGCTCAGAAACTCTTTGGTCAGTTAAAACTCGATTAGTCCATGGAATCATCTTTAAACCTGCATGATTGGCTAATTCTACAGTCTCTGAGTTAACTAAGCGTTGTTCCATGTGTAATGAAAATAAGCCTAGTTCTCCACATCGACGAATTTTTCTTCGCCATCCGAAGCGTTGAGAAATAACCAAACCAAGAGGGAGTTTTGGATCTAAGTCTTGAACTCTCTTTAGAATATTCATAAAAAAAGAAGACACTATAATATTGGTTCGAGTATTGTATTTACTGAGTAGACTAGCCAACTGGGGTTCCATGCCTGGTGCCTTTATTTCTATATTTAATCCGGTAGATGGAAAAGTTTCCAGAACTTCCTCTAGGGTAGGCATAGTTTCGTTCTTAAAGTCCTGATGAAACCAATTGCCAAAATCCAGACTTTTTAATTGTTTTAATTCTTGTCGTCGTATTCGTCCGGAACCATTGGAGGTTCTATTCAATCTAGCGTCATGAGCTACTACCACATGCCCATCACCCGTTAACCTGACGTCTAACTCAAGATAATCGGCTCCCTCGCTTATAGCTCGATGGAAGCTGGCTAACGTATTTTCTGGTGAACGAAATCGGGACCCTCGATGAGCGATATTTAGTATCTGATTACCCACTTCTCCCCCATTTAATACTTTTATTTTAACAGCATGCAACAAACGTTAACAAAATGTAACTAATATGATGTATTTTTGTAAGTGAAAAATGAGCAAAATGAAAAAAATATTGATTGCTATGGGGGGGTTAGGTAGTGAATTTTCTGTATCACTGTCTTCTGGTCGTCATGTGTTCGAAAACTTTCCTAAAGGGGAGTATGAGCCAATAATATTATTGATGCTTCCGGATGGTCGCATCTGCTTAAAACGTGATCTCAGTTTTTTGAATGGAGACGGTAATCTTCTTGAGCTTAAAGATAATTGGGAAAAGTCCTCAGCTATCTACCAAATTGGTGATTGGCAGCAAATGCTTAATAGCTCATCAATAGAATCTGATTCAATCTATGGTGTTTTAATTATGATTCATGGGCGAGGTGGCGAAGATGGTTTACTTTCATCATTTTTTGAGCTTCAAAATATTCCTTTTGCAGGATTTGATTCGAAGGCTTCACAGATCTGTTTTGATAAGCACTTATGTAAATTGATCTGGCGTGACAGAGGATGGTCTGTTACGGATTTTTGTCTAGCTTATGAAGCGCAGCCCATCTTGAGTCTTTCTGAATTTGAGAGTTTATACCCTTTAACTGAAGGTTGGTGTGTAAAGCCAGCACGAGAGGGTTCCAGTGTTGGGGTTAAAATGGTCTTTAGGAAAAAAGAGCTAACTTATGCCCTCAATAATGCATTTTTTTATGATACTAAATTACTTATTGAACCTATGCTAAAAGATTTTAGAGAGCTAGAGGTCGCTGTGATGGAAATTGATGGAGAATGGCGCTCTAGTGCAGTTGGAGAGATTTTCAACAAGCCTCAGACACATTATGATTTTGAGTCAAAGTATGGGGTTAACTCTACAAGAACAGGTTTAGCTAAGCTGCCAAAAAATTTAATTAAACATATAAGAGAATTAGCAATTGATGTGGTTAAAAGTATTCAAGGACGAGGATTTGCGCGGGTTGACTTTTTTCTAACTGACAAGCAAGATGTCTACATTAACGAAGTTAATAGTCTGCCCGGGTTCACAGGCATATCTATGTTTCCATGGTTATGGCAGCAGGATGGTCTCAGTAGTTCGCAACTAATCGATAATTTAATCAAGGGGATCAGACCTAATGGCCAAAGAAAATAAGAAGACTGAGGTTGATCGTGTAGATCAATTGTT
>JAYZAC010000029.1:0-11831 GCA_036339875.1 bacterium
CCTTCTTGGCGTGAGAGTTCAAGTCTCTCCTTTCGCATTTTCTTTTTTAGTCTAACACTGAGGTGTACGGCTATATCAATGATCATTATAGAATAGGATGTGAGAACCATGGCTAAAATAGAAAGTCATCAGGTAAAACGGGAAGATTTAGGTGATGCCCGAGTTCAGTTACAAGTCGAAGTTCCGAAGGCTGTAGTTCAAGCCGCAACAAAGTCAGTATCTAAACAAATATTAAAGTATGTGAAAGTTCCAGGGTTTCGTCGAGACAAAACTCCGTTACCTCTGGTAAAGCGTTCTGTAGGAAAAGAACGATTTAATGAATATCTACAGCGTGAATTGTTACCCCAAACTTATTATGAGGCTTTAGAGCAAGAAGATGTTCGACCGATATCCGAAGTTGAATACGAAGGTATTGAATTTGCTTCAGATTCGTTTAAGTTTATTGCTAAATTCAGTATTGCCCCTGAATTCAGTGTAGGGGACTATAAGAATTTGGAAGTCGAATCTTTTCAAGAGAAAGATGTGACAGATAAGGAAGTAAACGATTTCCTTGAAGAATTAGTATCTAAACAGGCCGAAATGGAAGATTTCGAATCTGATGTTGAAACAGCTAAAGGTCACTGGGTTTCACTATTAGTTAAAGGTAAAATTGATGGTGAAGATTCAAAGTTTTTGCGACACTACAACACTGGAGTTGTATTAGGTAAAGACGAGCTCTATCCAAAATTTGACAAAGAATTACTGGGTAAAAAGAAAATGGATCGTGTGAATTTTGATTATAAATTTGCCAAAAATTATGAAAATAAAGCACTAGCAGGTAAAACAGCTAGCTTTGAAGTAAAAATTTTAGGGCATAAAAATATTACAATTCCAAAAATAGACGACGAGTTTGCCAAGAAAATGGGCCCTTTTGAAAACGTTACAGCTCTCAAAGAGACTGTACAAGCTGAATTGGGAAATAAGAAGCGTGAGGAAAGTTTACAGGAGTACAGAAAGCATCTTCAAAATTCCTTGCATGAGGTGATTGAATGCCAAGTGCCACAATCTTTGGTCGATCAATTGAGTGATGCAAAGATGCAAGATCTTAAGCAAGGTTTAGCACAGAAAAATAAAAGTTTTGATGAGCATTTAAGTGCTGAAGGTAAGTCTGAAGAAGAACTCAAGCAGGATATGCATAATGATTCAGAGCGTGAGTTAAAGCTCAGTTTTGCACTTACTGAAATTGCAATCAATGAAGGCTTGGAAGTTCAAGATATCGAAGTGAACCAGAGAATTGCGTTTACTGCTCATGCACTTCAAAAGAATTTTGATGAAATCCTTGAATATGTTGAGAGTTTAGGTCGTAAGGTTTTGATTCGTAGTGAAATTATGCAGGAGAAGGCTCTTGGTTTCCTTGAGGACTTGTATCGTAAAGATTCTGCAGAGAACGAATCTGAGACTGTTGAGAAAAGCTCCACAGAATCAGCCGAATAGCCGATAAAGGATAACAGCTTAGATAAATGACAATGTAACAAAATGTGTCTTAAAAGGGGGGTCCTGTGCCTTTGATTCCAATGGTAGTAGAGTCCACAAGCCGTGGAGAGAGGTCTTATGATTTATATTCGAGACTTCTCAAGGATAGGATTGTATTTTTGGGTAGCCCAGTACATGACGAAATTGCTAATATCATTATAGCCCAATTGTTGTTTTTGGAGGCAGAAGACTGCGATAAAGACATTCAGTTCTACATAAACTCTCCGGGCGGTTCTGTATCTGCAGGACTTGCTATTGTTGATACTATGAAATACGTGAAGCCACAAGTGGCTACCATTTGCTTAGGACAAGCAGCTTCTATGGGTGCGTTAATACTGGCAGCGGGTGAAAAAGGTAAGCGCTATGCATTACCAAATTCATCTGTGATGATTCATCAGCCTTTGGGCGGTGCTGCCGGACAGGCCACTGATATAGAAATTAGAGCTACTGAAATTCTTAGGATTAAAGATCTTTGTAATAAAATGATGTGTGATTTCACAGGCCAACCGTTGGAGAGAATTATTGAAGACTCCGATAGAGATTATTACATGACAGCTCCTCAGGCGCTTGAATATGGTCTTATTGATAAAGTCATGGAAAGAAATAGCGAGTAGTAGGTAACAGCATCTGTTTAAGTTAGGCAGTTTCTAAATTTTTAAGGTGACTGTTTTTCCAGCTGAATATTAAATTAATCAATTATTGATGTAAGAGACTTCTTAAGAGGCATTTTATGAGTATGTTTAATTCCAAAGGCAATGAAAATTATCGTTGTTCATTTTGTGGAAAAAGCCAAGATCAGGTAAAAAAATTGATTGCAGGTCCAGATGTTTACATCTGTGATGCATGCATTGAATTGTGTAATGAAATCATTGTAGAGGAATTAGAAGAAGAGACATCCACAGGGTCTCAAGAGTTATTGAAGCCAAGTGAAATCTATGAAGAGTTAAATAAACATTTGGTCGGACAGCATGCTTCCAAAAAGACAATCTCTGTGGCTGTGTACAATCACTTTAAGAGAATTGCCACGAGAGTTAAAGATGATGTTGAAATACAAAAGTCTAATATTTTGCTCTTGGGTCCAACGGGTTGCGGTAAGACTCTGCTGGCCAAGACGTTGGCTAAGATTCTAAACGTACCATTCAGTATTGCAGATGCAACAAGTCTTACGGAAGCCGGATATGTTGGTGAAGATGTTGAAAGCATCCTTTTGAAATTAATTCATGATGCAGACTTTAATATTCAAAGGGCAGAGCAGGGAATTGTGTATGTCGATGAAATCGATAAGATTGCTCGAAAAGGAGAGAATACATCAATTACGCGCGATGTTTCGGGTGAAGGTGTTCAGCAGTCCCTTTTGAAAATATTGGAGGGTACGGTAGCCAATATTCCTCCCAAAGGCGGTCGAAAACATCCCCATCAAGAACTAATTCAGATAGATACTTCGAATATTTTATTTATTTGCGGTGGTGCATTTGATGGTCTTGAGAAGGTAGTAGAGGAAAGAATTAATAGTTCTAACATGGGTTTTGGTGCAAAAGTTACCAGTAAGAGATCATTTGAATCTCGAAATGTCCTTGCTGAAGTCACTACGGAGGATTTAATTAAATTTGGTATCATTCCAGAATTTATTGGACGACTTCCTGTAGTCTGTACGTTGGAACCACTCACAATAGACACTTTAGTATCTATTTTGGTAGAGCCCAAGAATGCTTTACTTAAGCAGTATCAGAAACTTTTTGAACTCGAGGGTGCTACGTTGGAATTTCATCCTAAAGCACTCCAAGCAGTTGCTAGAAAAGCTGCTGCAGAAGAAACTGGCGCCCGAGCGCTTCGCTCTGTTATGGAAGGTCTGATGCTGGATTTAATGTTTGAATTGCCCGATCTCGTGAAAGAAAAGAAAGACTTTCTAATCACAGAGGATATGGTTCTAGGTGGCGAACCTATTACCGAAATGGTTAATTTAAAAAAGATTGCTTAAGTCTAGCTAGATTGTGCCTAAGCAACTTTAATTTCTTCATTTAGATCAGCATAAGTATGCTTGACTAAGGCCTTTTTTCTATCCAAGGAAGGCGGTTTGTAATATACTTCGCTTTCTATTTCATGGTGGTTAATTTCAGACACATGGAGAGGTTAAATCATGGGTCGTAAGTCAAAAAGTCTACAATCTACAAAAGCCGTAATGGATACTCAAGAGATAAACTTAGCTATCCTTACATCTATTCCCAGATTTACAGTCTATTTAGCAGTCGGACTTATTTTATTTTGGATGCCGTTGTATATCGATGTAGATCTCAAGCATGTATTCAACACTGCAAAAGAGATACAATTCGGACGTTTTTTGATGTTAGCTTTGGTTTCATGGCTTGCATATTTATGTCTTCGTGGTGAGTTTCTTTTTCCAAAAAGTAAAGCTTGGTATTTTTACTTGGCTACTATTATTTTTATGATTTTATCGGTAACTTGGTCAATATCCCCCAATTTGTCCATCCGTGAAATTAGTCCTCAGGTAGGCTGTTTTCTACTTTTTACAATCGTTTTGACGACTGTTCGTAGTGAAAGAGTAATTCAGGTTTTAATCAGTGTAGCGATTGTGGCAGGTTTTTTAGTTACCATTTATGGATTATTTCAATATTATGACTTGGATGATTCGTATTTCAAAATGCAGCCAACGGCAACAGTTGTAGATACTTTCATTGGTGAAATTTCAGTCTCTAGAGGCGAATCTGTAATGTCGACGGTTCTTCCGTTACCTTTTGTTGAGTCTAATCGCTTTTATCAGGGTATTCTTTTGCCACAAAAGCCTGAGGAACATTTCAAGATTTATGCATTTATGGGTCATAGAAATTATTTTTCTGGATATCTAGTTTTACTACTTCCACTGATATTTATAAGACTTATGATAAAACTCAAAAGTCTATTATTTGATACTTTGGAAAGAGTAAAATCAAGTGGTATAAAGTCGAGCTGGAAGGAACTGACTTGGAATATCTGCTCAAGTGGTTTCTATATAGCATGTCTTACATACATGAGTCGTGCAATATTGCTTACCCAAACTCGAGGAGCCATTCTGGGAATGGTGGTTAGCTTATGTTTTCTGGTTTTGTGTTCGCTACTTTTATCAAATCGTCATAAATCACCAAAAAGTTTGATACTGGTTGTTCTCGGAGGTGTTGGTTTAGTTGTTCTAATATTGGGTATCATGTTTGTGACAAATACTAAATCTCTGTTTTCGGTAGCGATGATAGTTGCGGGTATTATCTTCCTAGGATTGGTATTTCTCTATCGACACCTGGTGCCATCAGTGGTTGTATTTTTAGTTTTTTTAATACTGGGTATTGGAACCTACAATGTTATGACCGCCGATGCGGAGTCTGAAGTAATTAAGTCTAGAAGAAGCACAATATATCGGATTGCACAAACCTCGGATTGGGGTGGTTCAGCTCACCAGAGAACATTAATTTACTCTACAACACTTCGAATAATAACGGATAATGTTGGTTCTCTACTTTTTGGAAAAGGTATTGGAACTTACGGAATACATTATATGATTTATCAAGTGAAGCTCTTTTTGGATACTGAAGCTTCTGGAGAGTTTTTGTGGGATACAAATAAATCGATTTATGCTCATAATGAATATATTCATTGGTGGAGTGAGATAGGATTTTTTGGAATTACCTTGATGTTTTTGTTTTGGTTCTTCTATGTAAAAAGAACCTTGATGGGTCTTAATCGAGTCCATGCTTTGGAGATGGAAAGTAATCCCACGAAGGTATTGACCATCCTCGCCCTATTGTCAGGTACTGTAGGCACACTTGTGCATTGTATGGTTACATTCGATTTACATCTAATGTACTCAATGGTTACGTTTTATTGCTGGGCAGCATTCGCTTTGATTCTGGCAGGTGTTAGATTAGAGTCTGTAAGAATCAATCTATCAACTAAAATTTCCATATTTACTGTAGGTATTTTGGTGGCTTTATATGTTGTTTTCCAACTACAAAACGTTTATTGGAGAGATTATTATTGGCGAAAAGCTTTTTATCAGTTTAGTTTGAAAAACTGGCAAAATTCTTTCGATCTTTACCAGAGGGCGCTATCTCATGATTCTACGCTGGGTGAATTACTATTCGATTTTGGTAGAGTATTAATGGATTCCAACGATAAGCCACGTGTGAAGAAAGCTGATATTGATAAATATAATGTAGAAACCATCAAGCGAAATTTGAACATCCATACTATGTATCAGAGGCCTGAATTTGAAAAAGATCATTCAAAGCTTCCAGCTAATGAAGATTTGACCGACTTAAATCTAACAAATAATTTCATAGCAGTATCAAGTTTTCTTGAAGCTACTCATAACTTTACAGATCCAGCAAACTTCCACAATATTGCTTTGTGTTTTTATAAAGAGTCACAGCGAGCAAGTAGGCCATCTGCAGAGAAAAAGATTTTGGCTCAAAAGTCCGAAGATTTTTATCGTAAGGCGATAGACCTAAATCCGATCTATGCCCAGTCCTTGTCTAATTTAGGTTATTTGAAAGCCTTACGAGGAGAGTATGAAGATGCTAAATCAATGTTAGATAGAGCTGCTAGATTGAAAGATGGTCGTACGCCGACCACCTATCTAGGTTTAGCTATAATCGATCAGTCCAAAGGTAACTATCTAGGTGCATTAGAATCGTTCATACAACTCGAGAAGCGGAGTCCGAAGTCACAGGATACTTTAGTAAGAATAGGTGGCTTGTATCATCAACTATATAGCAAGACAAATAAAGAACAATTATCTAAGGATCTGCAAAATCGTTATCAAAGTTTTTTATTAGAAGGAATGTACTCAAAGACTTTATGGCCTGACATGAATTACGAGCAGTTTCTCAGAGTTTATTCTTACATGTTGGATGAAAAAATTACAGAGTATGACTTATACCAAAAAACTCTACGAACTCGTATGAAATTAAAGGATTTGTTTGAAAAAGAAATGAAGTCTCCTTTAACTCAAAAAGAGTTCATTTCGTCACTAGGAATCAAATCAGAGGATTATCTGTTGAAAGCTTCTGAAGCGGCACAAAATCGACAACGTAAGGTCACTTTTCAGAAACAGGCCTTAGAATTCAGAATTCCTCGATTACAGAAAATAGTAAAGTCTAACTCTGAGGATCAAGTTGCGTTTATGCAACTAGCGTTTGCATTTGTACAGTATGGAACTTTACCTATGAATATACCGAAAAAGAGTCAATATCTTCAGCAGGGTATTCAAGCTTTAAGGCATTTGATAGTGAAAAAGCCTACGAATGTTGATGCTAGATTAAAATTGGCTGAAGCCTATGAAGAAATTCAAGATCACGATAGACTCAGAGAAGCTTACCAAAATGTAATTAAAATAATGAGTCCTACTGATCCTCGAAGAGGTAGTGTAGAACGTAAATTACTGTTTTTGACTCAGTAATTTGATGCTCTCTAAATCACAAATGACTATTAGTTTAGAGCAGGTATTTTTAGATTCATTACATAATCTAGTAATTGTTTTTAGAAGATTCTAATGCCGTATTAATGAATGCTTCAACTTGCGGAATTGGAGTGGTAGGAAGAATTCCATGTCCTAGGTTTAAGATGTGATTAGGTCGATTTTTTGTCGCCTCTAAAATTTCTTTAGTTTTATGAATTACAGTATCGACGGGTGCAAAAAGACAGCCGGGATCTAAGTTACCTTGAATAGCTATATCATCTGGGACTAGCTGCAGATAGTCTTTTATGTGAAGTCTCCAATCCACTGAGATTACGTCAGGCTTCGACTCAACCATGGCTGAAATTAGATGACTTCCTCCATTAATATACAAAACAATTGGTAGCCCATTTGCTTGCGCTGTTTTGATAATTTTAGTTGTGTAGGGGTGAGCAAAAAGTCGATAATCTTCGAGGCTTAGTTGGCCCGCCCACGTATCAAACAGCTGCACAACTTCTGCGCCAGCTCTATGTTGAGCCAGAATATATTCAGAAACTAAGTCTGCTAATCCATTGAGAATTTCATGGAATTCTTTCGTATTTTGATATGCCCAGGCTCTTACCATTTCAAAGTTTTTGGATGTTTTGCCTTCAATTGCATAAGTTGCTAATGTAAATGGAGCTCCAGTGAACCCTAGTAATGTTTTTTTTGTACCTTTTAATTCGTTTTTTAGGAGACTTAAAGTTTGCATGATATGAGGAACTTTTTCTTCTATCGGCCTAGGTGGGCAGTCTAGCTTTCTAAAGTCAGAAATATTTTGAATAGGGTTAGCAAAAACTGGTCCGGGACAAAAATCTAACTCCATGCCCATGGCTTGTAATGGAACCAAAATATCACTAAAACAAATAACACCATCCATATCGTAGCGACTCAAAGGTTGAAGACTTGCCTCAGCAGCAGCTAAAGGTGTTTTGCACAGTTCCAAAAAGCTATATTTTTCTTTTAACTTTCGATACTCTGGTAAGTGTCGTCCCGCTTGTCGCATCATCCATACCGGAGAACGAAAAGCCTCTCCTTTAAGTGCCTTTAAAATAAGTTTTTCTGACATAATAACCTCAATTTGAAACCATTCATTATACATAAACCAGCGTCCTTGATGAATAGTAGTATGAGAAGTAGAATTATCATATTATTAAGAATTAGTTAAATTTATTAGTGAGTGAAATGAAAAAAGATAAACGAGCTCTAACTACAGGTGAAATTGCCAATTACGTAGGCGTTAATTTTCAAACTGTCTTAAGATGGATTCAAAAAGGGCATATTAAAGCTCATAAATTGCCTGGTAGAGGCGATCATAGGGTAACTATTAATGATTTTTTATCATTTTTAGAAGATTTCGATCTTCCAATCCCAGAGGAATTTAGAACTGTTTCTGATTGTGTTTTGGTGGTAGAAGATGAGCCTTTGATTTCTAAATTAATAAAATTAACGCTTGAGGGTGCTAATTACTCAGTAGTTACTGCATCTAGTGGATTCGAAGCGGGAACGATGCTACATGAGTATGTGCCATCATTGGTTACGTTAGATCTAAAAATGCCTGGCTTAGATGGTTTGTCAGTTTTAAAGTTTATAAGATCGAATGATAAGTACAAGGATGTAAAGGTGCTTATAATATCGGCTCACTTAGATTTGGATGAGAATAAGTATTTGGAGCAAGGTGCTAATGGTATTCTGAAAAAGCCATTTAAAAATGAAGTGTTACTTGCACAAGTAAATGACATGCTGAGTTACTAAAAGTAGATGGAGGGTAATAGCTCTATGGAGATACGGGTATTTTCACCTGCAAGTTTTCCTTCACCTCGTAAATCATGGATGGATTCACTAGATTTGGTTTACCAGGCCTCATTGCCCTCGGAGACATTTGCTGGTTTTGCTAGATCAGATGAACAGAGAGCAATTGAATTAAATAATATTCTATCGAGTAATGTTCTGGCGATGGCAAGTCGAGGCGGTTATGGATGTCAAAGAATGCTTCCTCATCTTGATATACCACAAAGAATTGAAGCTAAATTATGTGGTTTTTCTGACCTAACAGTATTGCTAAATTATCTATATCAAAAATATGATGCTCTATGTTTTCATGGTCCTATGATGCAATGGCCCAACGAAACCCAAATGAGTAGTTTAATGTGGCAAAGTTTTCAAAGTATTGTTCTTAAAAATTCTCAATTTGATTGTACTTTTCAGGGGCAATTTTTGAACTGTAAAGCTTTAAATGGCCCAATTATCGGGGGAAATTTAAGTGTAATTTGTGCTTCACTGGGTACACCTTATGCTCCCAATCTATCAGGTAAACTATTGTTCCTTGAGGATATTAATGAACCAACTTACAAGATTGATAGAATGTTAGACCAGCTTAGCAAACAAAGTGATTTTAAGAACCTCAGAGGGATGTTATTTGGATCCTTTAATAATTGTAATATATCTCCTAATGACAGCGGTGATTTGAATATTAATGAATTGATAACTGATTTCTGTTCGCGTTATCAAATTCCCGCCATTATCGGTCTACCAGTCGGACATCTAGATGATTTTGTCTGTTTTAGAATAGGTTCTCAAGTTAGATTTGAAGCTTTAGGTAACTCCCAAATATTTTGGAGAATTGAAGGTTTGAATGGATCAAGTCGATAGCGTTATTAAAGGTTTCGCCAACAAAGATAGAAGGAGTCTGGCAAAAGCGATCACTATCATAGAAAGTCAGAGAGATGTAGATCGTACATTAAGTATTGAATTATTGCAGCGTTTAAAGCCTTCGGATAAAGATACACTTAGAATTGGAATAACAGGTTCTCCTGGTGTTGGAAAGAGTACCTTAATTGAAAATTTAGGTCTTAAATTTCTTGAAAGTAATCTTGATATTTGTGTTTTAGCCGTTGACCCTAGCTCGCCTAGAGGAGGGGGAAGTATTCTAGGTGACAAGACTAGAATGCCCCAATTGGCGAATGATCCTAGAGCATATGTTAGACCATCTCCAACTAGAGATTCGCTAGGTGGAGTGGCTCATCGTACGCACGATGTAATTAAATTATGCGAGGCGTTCGGATTTGATATTGTAATAGTGGAGACTGTAGGAGTAGGGCAAACTGAGCTAGCTGTTTCATCAATGGTAGATTTATTTTTTTTAATGCTACTGCCTCAAGCAGGAGACGAACTACAAGGTATAAAAAAAGGTGTTATGGAATGTGCCGATATTATCTTTATAAATAAAGCTGACCTTGATGCCAAAGGATCGCAGAAGCTCTTAAGCCAATGTAATTCAGCAATAGAATTACTAAGGCCGCGCTGGAGCCACTGGAAGGTTCCTGTTGAGCAAGGTAGTGCCCTAGATAGTGATAGCTTACAAAAGCTTATATATCATTTTGATAATTTTGTGGCTATTCAGAAAAAGCATGGTTCATGGGAGGAACAGCGAAAGCGTCAGCAATTAACTTGGTTGCGCAGAGCTGTTCGTCATCAACTTCTACTATCTAGTTTAGAAAATCCTACTTATGAACTTAAAATAAGAGGTCTCGAATCAGACTTCTTAAAGTCAAAAAAGACCTCTGAAGAGGTAATATGGGAGATATTAAAATTAGTAGGGATATCTAACAATTAATTTTCTGAAGTAATACGGTCTAAATCTACTAAGCTTTCGCGTGTTTTTTCGAGATTTTTATTTGATAGATTATTCTGAATGTCGCCAAGAATTTTCTGTCTTAAATGTAATTTTGGTGATGACAATTTAACTGAATTGTTACCTGAAACTTTCACAGAATTTTTCACAGATGTTTCATTGATTGACGGATAGTAATGGTTGTTCCGTACTTTATTTTTCAAAGTACTGTAGATCTGGTCACTAAGCATAGATGCAACGACTCCGCCTGCAATTGCGATGAGTCCACCACCGCCTAGTGCAACAAATGCTGCAGATGATGCAATGGCACTAAATCCCTCCTTTAACCAATCTAAGCGACTTAGATTTCCCTGGCTCCACTCATATCCTAGAGCCGCTCCCAAAAAACTAGGGACAGTTTTTAGGACAGGTCCAACCCCTGAGGGTAAAAAGTTTCCAAGTGCAGATAGCATTGTACTTCCCATAAATATACCTAGAGAAGATTTGAAGAATTGTGAGTCTGTAAGAAAATCTAAGGCCTTGTGAGGTCTAATTTCACCAGTTTTTGAAAAATCATTCAACAGAGCAGTACCGGCTCCAATAGCAGATATGCTAAGTGCATATTTAAACAGATTTTTACCTAATATTTTTCTATTTAACCACCGATTCGAATTTCCGGATTGCCATTCAGTGAGGTATTGTGGCACATCAGTTTTGAGGATATGCTCCATCCCTACGGTAGATTCTACAATTAACTTAGAAGATGTCTTTTGTTGTAATCTTCTTAGTTGACTCTTAATTCGACTAGCTTCGAACTGGCTATTAAATAAATGACTTTGTTGGAAATTCTGATTCAATTCTGCTGTGACCGTATTTCCACACAGGTGGCTAATTAATGCCAATGTGATAATCACCAGAACTTTCATAACAATTTTATTACGTAGAACTAGTAAAGAATGTTACCAATGCTAAAAATTTGAAATTGGTGGAATATCAGAAGTGTCATAAAATATGTCTAATTATGCAGATTTGAGGTATATTTTAACTTAGATTAGTTGAAGGATTTTTTATGAAAACTCTGGTATTAGCTAGCCCTAGAGGTTTTTGCGCAGGTGTCACTAGAGCGATTGAAATCGTTGAAAAGGCTCTTGAAATATGGGGGCCACCAATTTATGTGAAACATGAGATTGTTCATAATCAATTTGTTGTAGGACAATTGCGTAA
>JAYZAC010000030.1:0-5652 GCA_036339875.1 bacterium
ACCCGAAGTGGCTGACCCAACCTGCTTGCAGGAGGGAGGTTCCTAAGGTGTGATTCGTAAGGGGGGTGAAGTCGTAACAAGGTATCCCTACGGGAACGTGGGGATGGATCACCTCCTTTCAAGGAGTAATTTAGTGGTGAGTGCAAGCAAACCACTCAACGAAACCTTGCTAGAAACTTCGGTTGATAGCAAGATCAAATACGAACGACAATTCAAAGACGAATCTGAGACTATGTTGACCTTGGTCAACAGCTTTTTAATTCCGAATCCTATTCCTATCATATACTAAGCCAGTTCAACGATGTTGAACTGGCTTTTTTGTTTAATCAAAATATACAAATGGGTGCCGAGTGGGAAAGTAATGTATCAGATAGTTTATGTCCCTCACACTGCATATAAACTGAGATTTGTCTAAAATCAATAATCTCCAATTTAATTCTTTATTAGCTTTTTCAAGCATCTATAATCTTAGGTTTAGCTTGAATAATAAACTCGTAATTCAGAATTTATAATTGTGACTTCGAGTTGAGCTTCCGGTTGAAATTCGTCAAAAAATTTGACTTGCAACATCTCTGCTAATTTACGTGTGAAAGCAAAGCAGGTTACATAATCAGATTTTTTTTGATCACCTAGATCTAAAAACTTTCCGTTGGTAGTTACTGCAATTGGTTTGTATTCCCACCAGCTTGATTCTTTAGATGAGTTTTGGCTGCCTTGGACTGCAATATAGAGTACTTCATCGAGTTTTAGGTAACTCGAGAGCGAGATTTTTTTACCGTTCTGACGATGGTAAAAAATTTCGTTTTTTTCATATATAAATTTAAGAAAATCATCGGTTCGAGTAGCTTGTCTTGTACCCCAAATAAAGGCAAAAATACCAATATAATAGAATAATGAGATTTCTGACATGAAACCTATAAATAGAATTATTGGCCCCATACAGCCTATACCTGCATAAAAAGACTCTCGAGTAGATGTAATATCTAACTTTAGGTGGCCATCTGGCAAAACTTCTAGATCATCTGTATAAGCATTTTCCGGGAAGGTTTTGAGGTATTTTTGAAGCGCTTTATATTTATTATTTGAGCTTGAAGGAAGTTGATCATCTGAAACGATTACAGATTTAGATTGTGAAAGTGGGAGGACTCCATCATGACTTTTAAGAGAGCTTGTAAATAAAGATGCGATCTGATCGGTAGGTTCGTCCCAGTCGTCATCTAGCTCATAGATATTTCTCTCGTGACTGATTATATTGTTATGTTCTGCTAGTTGAACAATAATATCCCTGATTTTCTCTTGAACGGAGAGAGGTAGTTGAGTATAGCGATCAATGTGGTCTGGACTAACGCTAAGCAGAGTTTTATGAATCAGTGTATCTTTGTCTAGCATGAATGAGAAAAAGAGGTTCTTGAGGAGTTTAAACACATATCCCGAATTCTACCATCGAACCCATCAGGTTTTGAAGTTGGAATCTCAATTCATTAAGCGTCGAATAATTGAGTTAACCGAGGTAAACGAATCCATTAGAGTGCTTGATTTAGCCTGTGGAACAGGAAGGTTAAGTCATTTATTTTGTTCTGCTAATCAGTTAGTAAGTTTGGATTTAAATTTTTCAATGCTTGAATTTAAGTACGATAATAAATTCTCAGGTGAGAATCTGATCCAATCGAATAGTCTGAAACTACCATTTAAAGACTGTTCTTTTAATATGATTATATTAGCTATGAATTCGATTGCTTATTTTTCGCCAGCAGAAGTAATTGTTTTATTTAAGGAAGTTAATCGAGTTCTGGATCGTGATGGTTTATTTATTTTAGATCAACTGAACCCTCAATACCTCATTACAGATGAATCGTTTGTTAAATTGTTAGGATCGCAACATAGTAAAGCTTATGAAAAAATAGGCTCGAAGTGTCCAGATGGCTGGCGTAAGGTAACTAGAAAATACTTTACTTCTAAAAATGACTTCAAGGAAATAGAGGAATTACTTTACTTTCATAAGCTTGAGAATTTAAGAGATATAGCTCTAATAGTGGGATTCAAAACTTGCTTGGTTTGGAACGGTTTTGGTAAGTCTCGTGTACATAGAAATTCTTCTCGTTGGGTTTTTGAGATAAGGGCTTGACGACTTGATGATTCATACCTACAATGAAGTCAACTTGAAAGTTACGGGAAGTATTCCGGACGTGGGACTAGGTCTCAATCAAGAATAACAACTACGGAAGCTAAGCCGCTTGCAGGGGACAGGAAACGAGGACACTGGCAACTGCGGGTGGCTTTTTTCTTTGCCTTATTTAGGGAGACATTCCATGCGAATAATCATGATTTGTTGTGTACTTTTTGGTTCGGTATCAATCCTATCAGCGACTCAGTTCAGAATCGGGCTAGCTAATGTTTTTTTTATGTCAGCTCTTTTTGAAAATAATATTGAGAATCCACTATTTAATAGGCTTGAGGAGTCTCCATCCAGAATGCAAGAAATAGAATTTGATGGGATGAGTGTAGAGTATTTAGCAAGATATTTTAGGTACCTAAATGCAGACGTTCTGGTCCTTTGCGAAGCTCCTTCAAATCCTACCTTCATCAGACAATTTATAAATCAATATTTAGGTGGAAATTATGATTTAGTACACAACAGTAACGTGGTAAGAAACAAAAAATACTATTATAATCAGCAGGTTGCAGCCCTAGTTCGAAAAGATTTATTTAATATCCGCCGTTATGAAGCTTTGAGTGACGATCAGATTACTTCTGTTAATAAAAGATATCCTTATCCCGAGAGTAAAACAGCTAGTTTGAAGGGTAAATCAACAAAGATTTACTGGAGTAGATTTCCCATCGAATTCGACTTAGAGCTAAAGTCTGATCCTGGTCATTTTTACAAATTCATTGTCACGTATCCAAAGGCAAAGATTGGGAAGGGTAAATTTAAGAAACTTAAAGCACGCTTACAAAATGTGATTCAGCAAAAGATGATTCGTGAAAGAATTGAAGCTATAGCAAATGATTTTGAGGACTACTTTGTTTTGGGTGATATGAATGATATGCCTGGTTTAGACTCTTATGAACAAGAGTTGGGGCAGGATGGTTTTGGTACATTAATGCCAGCAGATGACAATCTACTATTTAATCCAATCAGTTTTAGAAAGGGTGAAGGGACTTATATTTATAAAAATCAGCCTCAAGTGATTGACTATATCTTGGCATCAAAAGGTTTACTTAAAGGTAAAGGTCAGGTGAAACCTAAAGTTTTTGAACACTTTCATTTTTTTCAAACGATGATTCGAAACAAGCGGAGAGCAAGACCAGATAGGATGCTTAATCGTGAACTTTTTCTATCTGATCATGCTCCGTTGACAATTGATGTTGTACATTGATTTATAAGCCCCTCAAATAAGAAGGCTTATCAAAATTTAGGTTTATCCTAGAAATGGGTAGCGATAGTCTGTTGGAGGTACAAAGCACTCCTTAATTGATCGAACAGAAGTCCAGCGAAGTAAATTTAGATGCATACCAGCTTTATCGTTGGTTCCGCTAGCGCGAGCACCTCCAAAAGGTTGCTGCCCGACCACAGCGCCTGTTGGTTTATCATTGATGTAAAAGTTACCAGCACTATTTTCTAAAGCTTGCATGCATTCTTCAATAGCATATCGGCATTTGGAAAAGATGGCTCCTGTTAATGCGTACGGAGATGTTTGATCTACCGTATCCAGAATCTTTTTCCAATCTGAATCAGCATAAACATAGACTGTTAATACTGGTCCGAAGATTTCTTCACACATTGTTTTGAAGTCTGCTTTTTTAGCTTGAATTACTGTTGGATGAACGAAAAATCCCTTTTGATCATCGAGCTTACCACCAATAAGAATTTCACAATCAGATGATTTCCTACAGTAATCTATATAGTATTTTATGTTCTCAAAGGATTCTCGATCAATAACGGCGTTGATAAAATTCGAAAAATCTTCGGGAGGACCGACTTTAATACTTTCCAGATCATTTTTAAGTAAGTCAGCTACTTGACTCCAAATTGATTCTGGAATATACGCTCGAGAGGCTGCTGAACATTTTTGTCCAGAGTATTCGAAAGCACCTCTTACTAAAGCAGTAGCTAGCTCTCTGGGGTCTGCAGTGGGGTGGGCAAATACAAAATCTTTTCCACCAGTCTCACCCACAATTCGAGGATAGCTTTTGTAATTATCGATATTCTTACCTATTTCCTTCCAAAAGTGGCGAAAGACTGCGGTAGAACCAGTAAAATGGATCCCTGCTAATTCTGGGTGTGCAAATATTACCTCGGAAAAGTCATTTTCTACGCCAAACACAACATTGATTACGCCGGGCGGTAATCCAGCCTTTTCAAATACTTCCATAAGTACTCTTGCGGAATAAATCTGCGTATCAGCAGGCTTCCAAACGACAACATTTCCCATCATTGCAGGAGAGGCACAAAGATTTCCCGCAATTGCTGTAAAATTAAAGGGTGTCACCGCAGCTACAAATCCCTCTAAACCTCTATATTGAACTTGGTTCCAATTTGTAAAAGCATTTTCTGTGGGTTGTACTTTGTAAATATCTTCCATGTACTTGACATTAAATCTTAAGAAATCCGCATATTCACAGACTGAGTCGATCTCAGACTGGAAGCAATTTTTTCCTTGTCCTAGCATAGTTGCGGCATTGATTTTATATCGATATGGTCCAGCAATTAGATCGGCTGCTTTAAGAAAAATAGCAGCTCGGTGCTGCCAAGGCATAGCGGCCCACTTAACTCGAGCTTGAAGTGCAGCTTCGATTGCAGATTTGACAATTTCTCGGTTAGCTCTATGAAATTTAGCAATGACTTTTTTGTGGTCATGTGGTGGTACAATTTCAGAAATGTTATTAGTTCTAATTTCTTCACCATTAATTATCATAGGTATATCGAATATCTCCGATCTGTAATCCTCAAGTTGAGATTGAAGTGCCTTTCTCTCAGGTGTTTCAGGAGCAAAAGAATTAATGGGCTCGTTTTTTGGAGTAGGAATTAGATAAAGGGCATTAGACATTAATTTTCTCCTTGGGTTTCGAGTGCGTACTTTTCGGTCATGTTGCGTAAGCTCAGCAAAGCTGTTTCAGTTATGTTTACATTTTGTTGTTTGATTTTGTTAAATATTGATAGAAGCCGATCTAAATTTTGCTCGATTAATAAAAATTGGCTTAATATATGAGGGTCCGTCCAATGAATCAAAGTCAGTGATTCAAGTGCAAGTCTTTGGACTATTGGTTGATAAAAATGAAATGGTAATAGACCCATTGCCTCGGCTTTTTTGAATCGTTTAAGTTCATTAGAATTCCAATTAAATTTAAATTGAATTCGCAGTTTCTGAGGTTCCGATGGTACCCAGTAACATCCTAAGAACCAGTCTTCCCAAAATAGTACCTCAGAATCAATACCTGAGACCTTGATCCACTCAATACCTCGTAAACGACTTTGAAAAACTTCTAAATGGTCATCAATTAGCATAGACGCAATAGCATATCAAATTTTTATGACATAGGCAGATTTCTCGATGCTTCTTCAAGAGTATTCAAACATAACTTGAATTCTTGCTTACTAATCGATTGAAAAGATTTAATTACGCCAATTAACTCTTGAATAGCTTGAGGCTT
>JAYZAC010000031.1:0-18921 GCA_036339875.1 bacterium
ATACAGGTCGAAAAGTAAAATAGAGGTTCTACCCCACCTGCGTCTAGGAGATTTATATGATTGCAAGAAAGATAACAGGAATTATTGTTAGTTTATTAATCGTATATTCATTTCAAGCTGCTGAAATCTCAAAGCAAGCTCAACTTTTTTTCAAAGAAGCTTTAGAATTCAATGCTTCAGGAGACTATGCTTCTGCCGTCTCAAAATACATAGAGGCTTACAACGAAGATGGAGGAGTTTCAGGTCTATCAGATGAAGGTTTACTAGAAAACTCTTTAAGATACTTTAAGAAAATCTTAAAAGAAAACCCACAAGACCTCGAAATTCTCATGTGGCTGGGAACAATCGAAACTTTAAGAGGCAATACTCAATCCGCCATTAAATACTATCAAAAGGTTGTAAATATTGCTCCAACATCGCCTCAAGGACTAGAAGCAGATAAAGAAATTTTAAAGATGGAGACTGAAATCCGTGATCAACAAAAATCAAAAATAAAGAAAAAAGAACAAGAGCTGCAAAAAATGAATCAAACTCAAATTATACGAGATAATATTAGACGAGAGATGGAGCAAAAATACGCAAAACAATTAGAAGCGCAACGTAGTGAAATCAGTGAGTTGCAGGAGCAGGCAAGTAAACTAAAAGAGGACATTCAGAAGGCGCAGGATGAAAATGAAAAAATCCGCAAAGAACATGAAGCACTTAAGGAAAAAAATGCCCACCATCGTAGAATGTATTTGTTTTATAAGTATAGGAAAGGAAAGTAATCTAATTTTATGATGGTGCACTTTAAAGACTAAAAGTAAGATATTTTAGCTTTAACATCATCGCATGCATTTTTGTTTACCAAGTATAAGTTCATGCAGCTTTACCGTCATCGCATCCATTTCAGCTTTACTCAATCTTTTCTCTACACATTGTAATTGAGGCTCCAAAATATGTATCTGTGATCGATTCGCCTTAAGCAATCTTCCACCACGAGGTAAAGTATTATGCGTCCCATGGATATAGGCGGGTACAATAGGAACTCGAAGTCTGCTAGCAAGATTAACTGCACCATCTTTGAAATCTTGAACTGAACCATCCATTGATCTTGTTCCCTCTGCAAATACGCATAAATTGTATCCTTTTTTTACCAACTTCAAAGCTTCTTTGACTGCACCTACATCAGCACCTTCTCTTTTCACAGATATATTTCCTGCTGTGCGACTCATCAAACCTAAAGATGGAACTTTATGTAGTTCCTCTTTCACCATAAAACTTACTAGATCAGGAAAATAAGCCCAGACTGTTACAGGATCCCAGTGAGAACAATGGTTCATCACAAGAATGTAAGGTCTTGGAAGTCCGTTGAGGTACTCCTCTCCCCAAACTTCGGACTCGGTGAGAGTCATAGAACAAAGAATGCGTGCAATAAATTTTCCTAAAACCTGATGCACGTTATAAAAACCGGTACTTGAATCTGTTGTCATAATTATGTTAAAGCTTAGTCTTATGAAATTGATCGGTAAAGAAGACTTTCAAAAAGAGCTTTGGAAGCAAAGTGGTGTGGAATTATTACAACGTTTTCCAAAAGAGATAAAACAAAACTATCAATTTATCTTCGCCTTAAATGATTGGCAAACGTTATTAAAACTTGATAATAAAATTGTTCAAGAGCATATCCAATTCATTCAATCATGTCTGTTAGAGAGTATGATTCAGTTAAGTCTTAACGAAATAATGCACCCGTTACAATATAGTACTGTGGCTAAAGTTAAGGGCCAAGTCGAAATTGAAAGTCAATGTAAACTTGGTGCTTTGCACCGAATAGCAGAGATCCATAATACAGAGCTTTGGGAACTTAGTCGATGGCACAAAAGTAATCTAAAGACTCCAGAAGAGACCTTAGAATTGGAATCCATTGATGAAATCATAGATTCTATTGCCGCAATTGAAACAAAGTGGCGTAAAAAACGGTCAATCTTCTCCTCAGATAAGAATTAAGGCTGTTATTTTGGATTAGCATGTTTCGCAATCATTGCAGCTAGTAACGCATTTAATATATACCAAATAAATTCTGCCTGAAGGGCAATTGGAATATAATCTAAATCTACTTGGGGCATGAATGCACTCACCAGCAAAAATCCAGATAGCCCAAAACCCATACCCTGCAAAAACGGTCTTAAAATCTTAATTTGATATCCAAAGCCTACGAAAAGAAGCACCCAGAATGCTGAGCGAAAAATCGGATTGGCTACGTCGAGGCCGAGAAAAGCTTGATCCCAAACTGGTATTGGATAGCAAAGAAATCCAGGAAACTGATCTACATGACAATTGAAACCAAGTGGAACTACACCACTACCAAAGGCAATAAGACCAAGTAGTGAGAGAGGATGCAATAGCCTTGTAATATTAGATTTCAAGAATGCAAACGCTATCAAGAAAGCAGCCAGTAATCTACTCCATGCAGTACCCGAAACTGCCTGATTAACAGCATTACCAACATCTAACAACCCTGCTCCGTAAAGCTGCTCATCACCTTTGTATCGGGCACTCGATTTCAAAATCTGCTCAATTCGTTTTGCATCTGTTACCCCTGCTGAAACCAATAAAGCTGCCGCTCCAGCAACATGTGGTGCTGCCATAGAGGTTCCCATGAAAAGCATGTAGTCATCCTTAGAGTTATCTTTAGCATAAATACTGTTCTGCAACACTCCGTCAGGATAACCATCTCCATTCTGATCTACTCTAACGTTACCTCCTGGAGCCGCAATAGAAACCTCTTTACCACGACTGGAGTAAAAGGTAATCGATTCATCATACTGTACTGCACTCACAGCCATACACTCAGGATATTTAGCTGGATACCCAATTCTGCCCCCTGAGTTTCCCGCTGCACATACTAAAAGTACACCTTTATCCGCAGCGTACTTACAAGCTTTCCGTAAAATTGATGAAGGGAAGGGCCCACCAAGACTCATATTAATTACGTGTGCACCTTTGTCAGCAGCCCACTTGATAGCATTTGCTATAGCTCCTAAACTTCCACGTCCCGAGCCATCTAATACCCTTAGTGGCATTATCGTGGCACCGGGCGCTACTCCTACAACTCCTAAACCATTATTGGTGGACTGAGCAATGGTTCCTGCAACGTGCGTACCATGTCCATGATCATCATTTGCATGAGCATCATTGTCTACAAAGTCATAGGGATGTATAAATTGGGTTTCATTTAGGTCACGAACGCGCTTGAAACCCTGATAGTCCTCGTAGGCGACTCCTGTATCAATAACTGCCACGATTGCACCATGGCCTTGAACTCTTGCAAATGCCTGAGGCAAATTGATCTGTGCCATATGCCATTGGTGTTTGTAATACGGGTCTTGGAAGTCTTCTGGATTCGGATCTTTGGGCTTACTGATATTCTTACGTAGAGCAGCCTCACCCACCAGACTATATATATAATTGGGTTCTACCGCTTCCACCAAAGGCGAAGTCCTCAACCTATTTATTAAATTAGTTAAACCTTTAGCGAGCCTAATTAAGCCGATTTTCTCTTCTGGATATAAACTATATTGCTGATAATCTACGGCAAACTTTGTCTCGAAGTTTTTTATTTGTTGTTTTGTAACAGTATTTTTGAAGTCTACTATTATACCGTCGGTCACATGATGATCAATTTCTGTAAAAGAATTACCAACAACAATCTTGCCATCCTCAGGTTTAGGCTTCTCAGGATTCTCTGCATATGCTCCGACTTTGAATAAAAAAGTGATTAGCAGTAACTGAAAGACTTTCATGATCTATCCCCTTCTACAATTCCCCTAGTTCTGGATTATTTGAAAGTATATATTCATAGCGATCTTTAGAAACACCCGTAGACTCATCGAATAAGGGATTTCCTCCGATATAAACACTATCGATTGGGTCACCAAACTCATTTAAGTCATTGGCCTTGATCCACTGATCAATCCGATTTTTGACAGATTCCGGTACCGAGTTGGTTGCTTGATAACTCTCAGGTACTACAATTTTGCCATCTTCCACAAGCTCTCCTTATACCAACAATGTGCTTTCAAAAAGAATAATTCTACAAAGTTTATATACTTAGATTATATCATTTTACAGATGCGACGTTACAGTCATTGAACATTTGAAACAATACTGAAATCTATTGCTTGTAAAAATCTCGAAGACGAGAAAGAGTGTCTTTATGAATCTGAAGTTTCTTGATGGCACGATTTTCAATCTGTCTGACTCTCTCACGTGTGACACCCATCATGTTGCCAATCCATGAAAGACTGCGAGGAATTCCATCATCTAACCCAAATCGAAGACTGATTATCATTGCTTCGCGCTCAGACAGTACTTTCATAACCTTATCGATCTGGTCCCGCAGAACCTTTTTCAAAACAACAACCTCGGGCGAATTCTCCTCATCCGTATCTTCAATAAAATCCTTTATAGAGGAGTCAGAATCATTAATTGATGCTTCTATTGAAACAGTATCTTGAACCATTGTTAAAAGGTTTTTAATCTGTGCCTCAGTCAGACCTGTACTAACACTTAGCTCCTCTATCGAAGGTTCTCGCCCCCACTCATCGGTCAACTCTCGCCTGGAACGCTTTAATTTATTGAGAGTTTCCATGACGTGAACTGGAATTCTTACAACCCTTGGCTGTTCTGCAATTGCACGAATGATCGACTGTCTTATCCACCATGTAGCATACGTTGAAAATTTATACCCAAGGGAATAGTCAAATTTTTCAATAGAACGTAGTAGACCCATATTACCCTCTTGGATAAGATCAAGAAAAAGGATCCCACGGTTTACATACTTTTTAGCAATATTTACAACTAATCTAAGATTGGATTCCACCATTTCTTGCTTAGCTTCGATATCACCCATCTCAATTTTTTTCGCGAGTTCTACTTCTTTCTTATCATCAATCAAATCGAGCTCTTTGAGATTGGTCAAATAACTTTGGACGGGATTATCCAATCCCTCTGTGATTGAGGAAGTAGCTTTACTAGGAGCTTTTGGATGCCCCCTTCGCTTTCCTCTTAATTTGTTAAATCTGCGCTCAGCCATGATTCATTTCTTCAAATGAGCCCATTCGTGAATATTTCTCGTTTCTCAAACGTACCCTTTCATTCGGGTCTAATGCAGCTACTGTATTGATATTTTCCAATATACTCTTCTTGACATCAGCAAAAATTTGTTGGTAGTCTCGGTGTGCTCCACCCATGGGCTCGGGAATAACTTCATCGATAACACCTAATTCATTAAGATCTCGAGACGTTAATTTAAGTGCATTAGCAGCCTCTTCAGATTTGGAGACATCCTTCCATAAAATCGAAGCACAACCTTCAGGACTGATTACTGAATATATACTGTTTTCCAGCATTAAAACCCTGTCTCCTACACCCAGCGCAACAGCCCCACCACTACCGCCTTCTCCAATGACCAAGGCTATTACTGGACATCTCAGAAAACTCATTTCAAAAATATTACGCGCTATTGCCTCACCTTGACCACGTTCTTCTGCCCCTTTGCCGGGGTAGGCACCAGGGGTATCGATAAATAGAATCAAAGGACGCATAAATTTATTAGCAAACTGCATAATGCGAAGTGCTTTCCGGTAGCCCTCAGGATGTGGCATTCCAAAATTACGAAAAATCTTCTCCTCAGTTCCTCGACCTTTTTCGTGACCAATAACCACTACAGGCATTCCATCCAATTTCGCTAATCCGCCGACAATGGCATGGTCATCCTCGAACTGACGACCACCATGTAATTCAACAAAATCATCGAAGATCGCCTTGATATAATCTAGGGTATAGGGGCGCTGGGGGTGACGAGCAATTTGAGTTATTTCCCAAGCTGTAACGTTCTTGTAAACCTCTTCACGTAAAACCTCTAATTTTTGATTTAATTTCTCGATCTCAGAACTTAGGTCTAATTCATCGCCATCAGAAAGCTTTTTAAGCTCCTCGATCTTAGACTCTAACTCTACAATTTTACCCTCAAAACCAAGTGGCTCAATGGCTTCCATAATATTTGCCATCCTTTTCTTTGAAGAAACTCAATACACGTCCCAATGTTTCACGCAGGTCGAAACGACTACAAATCATATCGATGACACCCTTCTCCAAGAGAAACTCAGAAGTTTGGAAACCTTCGGGGAGCTTTTCATGGATAGTTTGTTCGATGACCCTGGGACCTGCAAAACCAATCAAGGCTTGCGGTTCTGCAATTATAATGTCACCAAGCATCGCAAAAGAGGCTGTAACTCCACCTGTAGTAGGATCACAGAGGATAGAAACAAAAGGCAGATGCTCCTTTGACAATCTAGCAATGGCCTGACCTGTTTTAACCATTTGCATGAGAGAGAGAATACCTTCATGCATCCTCGCTCCACCAGATGCACTGAAAATGATAAGCGGAATATGTAATTCACGGGATTTAGCTGCTGCCCGAGCTATTTTTTCACCGACAACAGATCCCATAGAGCCACCCATGAAACCGAAATCAAAGAGTCCAAGCACCACTTTATGACCCTGGATGCTAGCTACTCCGGTTATTATAGCCTCTTCACTCTGAGTTTTTTCTTGAGCACTCTCGACACGCTCTTTGTAAGTTTTACTGTCAGAAAAACTCAAAGGATCTGAGGGAACCAAACCTGCACCAAATTCTTCAAAAGAATTCTCGTCGCACAAAGCCTCAATTCTGTCAGAGTTAGGAATTCTAAGATGCTTACCGCAATGAGGGCAAACATAAAGATTCTTCACTAAATCCTTATTGAAGATTGTCTCTTCACAGGAGGGACATTTGGTTGCCACATCTGGCAAGCCTTTTATCTTTGTGGTAAACCAGCCCATGCCGACCTCTTCGAACCTTAGTTTGACACCTACACATATTTTGACAAATATCTGCTGTAGTTAATTGCTTTAATTTTTGCTGCATTCTATCAACTTAAGAAAGGGTTACGCAAATCAAGTATTGACACTTTTTAGATTATCTTTAACAAAGTAGTCTTTATCATTATCCCCAGCGATTATTTACTGGTGGTTGCAATCGTATGTTAATACTCTGCTCCCCAAAAATAGAATCTAAGTCCTTCAGTAGTAATAAATGTGGCGTTACCCGAAGATCTTTTGGTAAAGCCACTTTTACATTGTAACCCTGACAACGATAAATAACTTGAAGTTCTTGATCACCAGAATGAGATTTTAATATTGATTTTAAGTGCTGCAACTGATCTGGTTTAGAATTACGTTCATCAAGAATTAGTGAAACCGTTAATTTCCAACGTACACTTTCGTGTAAATAGTCGATGAGCTCCATATCTTCGACAATTATTTGAGGTTCCCCGTTAAAACTTTGTAACTTCTTTGTACCAGAAATAAATACTACTTGGTCATCAAAAACTTTGAAAGTAACCTTCTTAAATTGTCTAGCAAAAATCACACAGTCCACTGAGCCTGAAAAATCAGAAATTTTGAAAGTAATCCAATCTTCACCTTTTTTATTCAATCTCCGTCTAAAGTTTGAAATCATGCCACCTGATAAAACTGGAGTTCCATCCACCAGACTATTGAGATCTCTACATCGCGAATTTACAGCTTTTTCCAAAGCTACTCTATACTCATCTAGAGGATGACCCGAAAAATAAATCCCAGTAAACTCCTTTTCCCACGTTAATTGTTCTACACGGGAATCCTTTTCACACTCCTTAAAGCCATCCTCACGACTTTTTTGTTCACCCTTTGACTCAAATAAAAACCGCTGACCACTCTTTTTATTTTTTTGAAATTCCTGCCCTTCTCGAATAAATCCGTCAATGACGGATAATTTCTGACTACGCTCACCTGGAAGAGCATCAAAAGCTCCTACTTTTATAAGATTTTCAATTACTTTTTTGTTCACCGTGAACAAGTCTACTCGGTAACAAAAATCGCGAAGACTCTCAAAAATTTTCTCTTCTCTTGCGTTTATTATAGTCTCAATAGCTTTGGACCCAACCTCTTTAATAGCACCCAGCCCGAACAAAATTTTGTCTCCGTCGACTGTAAACTCAAATTTTGAAGTATTTACATCTGGAGCTTGAATTGGAATGTCCATTCTATGGCAATCTTCAATTAAGTAACATACTTGATCCTGATTATCATATTTATCTGTGAGTGACGCAGCCATAAACTCTTGAGGGTAATGAGCTTTCAAAAAAGCGGTTTGATAACAAATTAAACCATATGCTGCTGAGTGAGATTTATTGAATCCGTACTGAGCGAATGTAGCCATTAAATTGAAAATTTCGTTAGCATCATTTTCTTCAATATTATGAAGGCTACGAGCTCCTTCAACGAATTTATCACGATGCAGTGGCATTTTGTCGACGATTTTCTTACCCATAACCTTACGTAAATCATCAGCCTCTGCCATAGTGTAACCAGCTAAAATAACTGCAGTGTTCATTACCTGTTCTTGATAGATCAAAACTCCATAAGTCTCTTTGAGGAGTTGCTCTAGTTTTTCATGCGGATAACTTATTTTTGTAGAATCGTGACTACTCTCACAATAAACCTTATCCATCCCCATACCCAAAGGACCAGGACGACCAAGTGCTACCAAAGCAATGATATCCTCAAATCGTTTCGGACGCATCTCCACCAGTATGCTCTTGAATAAGTCTGAATCAACTTGAAATAAACCAGGAGTGTGAGCCTTGGATAAAATCTCAAATACCTTCGAGTCATCTAATGGAATAGTATCAATATCTAACTTTATAGATCTATTAGATTCTATGTGACACAAAGCATCCTCAATCACAGTAAGAGTTGAAAGCCCTAGAAAATCCATTTTTAAGAGACCTTGTGACTCCAGAACAGATCCGTCATACTGCGTTGACACGTTGCTACCGAAACCTGCCAACGGGACAAAATCTGAAACTTCATCAGGAGCGATTACTACACCTGCGGCATGAATCCCAGTGTGGCGAGCCAATCCTTCTAACTTTATAGCCACATCAAATAATTGAGGATATTGATCTTGCCAACGCTGCATTTCGATTGACTCTTCTAGCGCAGCTTGCAGATTTTTCGAATCAGATGGAACAGCCTTACTTATCTCATTAGCTTCATCAAAAGATATTTCCATCACCCTAGCAACATCTTTTAAAACAGCTTTAGATTTTAATTTTCCGTAGGTAATAATTTGTGCTACTTTTTCAGCACCATATTTTTCTTTGACATATTCGATTACCTCTTCCCGTCGACGAAAACAAAAATCTATATCGATGTCAGGCATACTGATTCGATCAGGATTTAAAAAACGCTCGAAAAATAAACCATATGTTAGAGGGTCCAAATTCGTAATACCTAAAAGATATGAAACCATTGAACCGGCTGCTGAACCTCTACCCGGACCAACAGGAATACCTCGGTCCCTAGCTGCTTGAATGAAATCTGCCACGATTAAAAAGTAGGCTGAATAACCCATATTTTTAATTACGGATAATTCAAAATCTAAGCGTTCATCAATTTCTTTATTAGTCTCATCATAGCGAAACCCAAGAGCTTCGACACATCGGTGCCTTAAATAGCTATCCTCATCAAATTCTTCTGGTATAGGAAAACGAGGAAGATATAATTTTCCAAATTGTAATTCCACCTCACAAGCTTCCGCAATTTTAAGGGTGTTTTCGCAGGCTTCAGGATAATCTTCAAACAACTGATACATAGTCTCTGTATCTTTAAAGTAGAATTCCCTATTTACGAATCTTGGTCGTCGAGGATCACTAATAGTCATCTTTTCATTGATTGCCATTAAAATCTCATGAGACTCTGCATCTTCTCTATTTGTATAATAGCTATCATTGCTAGCAACCAAAGGCACATCTGTGAGTTCGCCCAACTTTTGAAACTCTTTATTCAACTCAACATCTTCAGACAGTTTATGATTAACTATTTCTAAATAGAGATTTTCATCCCCAAATAGCCTCTTTTTTTCTTGTATATAGAGCACCGCTTGATCTTTCTTGCCTTTGGACAAAAGACTATTTAATGCACCTTTCTTCTGAGCTATTACACAGATTAAATCCTTCGCATACTCCTCTAAACTTTGCTCATCTACCCTGGGCAGAAAGTGAAAACCTTCTGTCCAAGCTAGAGACGTAAGCTTCATAAGACTTTCATAACCAGAATAATTTTTTGCATACAAAAGCAATGAATGATTCTCTTGCATATCGGGAATTTTCTTAATATGTCGCGAACCTGTAGTTACAATTAACTCTAGCGCCATGATCGGTTTTATTCCGGCTTTTTTACAAGCATTGAAAAAGTCTACAGCGGCAAACATGTTACCGAGATCAGTTACAGCAAGAGCCGGTTGCTTAAATTCAGCTGCTAGGGAAACCAAATCATTTATTCTTGAAGATGCCTTCAGTAGCGAATATTCGGAATGGACGTGGAGATGTACAAAATTACGTTGCTCAGACATCTTGCTATTTTATCGTAATTATCACAACGATGGGAGACAAATCCTCAACCATCTAATCACGCACCAAAATAGGATCTTGATAAACCACATTAATTAACCCATTTTCCAGCTCGCATGACCCTATTAACTGGATTAACTCCAAAATGATAAGGCAATATACGATAGTCGGATCCTTCTAAAACTACAAGATCAGCAATCTTTCCTCTCTCTATACTTCCAACATTTTCTTGATCACCTACAGCGCAAGCTCCATTGAATGTCGCGGCATTCAAAGCCTCCTCTGGACTCATATTCATGGTTAGACATGCCAAGGAGATGATCATGGGCATACTCTCTGTGTAACAACTTCCTGGGTTACAATCTGTCGATATAGCTACAGCTGCCCCCGCATCAATCAACTTTCTAGCTGGAGCTGGGGTTTTCATTAGTGAATAAGCTGTACCAGGCAACAAATTTGCAATTGTTGTACTTTCAGCAACCGCCTCAATACCTTGTTCTGTGATTGCCACTAAGTGGTCTACACTAATAGCCCCCATCGCACAAGCTATTTCCGTACCACCAATAGCTTCAATTTCATCGGAATGTAATCTTAATCGAAGTCCTTGATCAACGGCTGCTTGAAAAATTTGCTCAGTTTGAATCGCATTAAATACACCAGCTTCGCAAAAAACGTCACAATAATCTGCCAGCTTTTTGTTTCCAACAATAGGTAGCATCTCGTTACAAACCAATCGTACAAAATCATCCGGGGATTTCTTAAAGTCAGGAGGTATGGCATGTGCTCCGAGAAATGTTCGAAAAATGTTCTGTTTGTTTTCATTCTTTAACTGGTTTATCAACTGTAAGGCTCGAATTTCTTGAGCAGTATCGAGGCCATAACCCGACTTTATTTCAACGCTAGTAGTACCATGTATTAGCATTCGTTGAAGTCTTGCACGAGTTTGTTCCAAAATTATTTCATTACTAGCTTCAGCAAACATTCTGCTGGAGTTAAGAATTCCACCTCCAGCATTTAAAATTTCCATATATGATTTGCCTTCACATCGCATCGCAAATTCTGTCTCGCGGGTGCCTGCGAACAGAACGTGAGTATGTGAATCAACAAAACCTGGCACTACAGACCTTCCACGAACATCATAAATATTTTCTAGCGGTATCTTAGACATAACTTTGGTTAATGAACTGGCAGTACCAAGGGCTAAAATACGTCCATCTTCAACTACTACCGTTGCATTCTCAATGATACCAACATCTTTCAATTCAAGACCCCTCTTCGGTTTGAGACCTTGATTGGCACAGGTAACTAGTTGCTTAATACCAGTCAAAGCATGTTTCATTATTGATCTCCCATAGGAATCTTAATTCCACTGGATTCCGCCTCATCTTTCGCTTCCTGATAACCTGCATCTACGTGTCTAATAACACCCATCTGTGGGTCACTTTTTAATACTCTAGAAAGACGCCTCTCCGCTTCATCAGTACCATCGGCAACAATTACCATTCCAGCATGAATTGATTTACCCATACCCACTCCTCCACCGTGATGATAGCTAACCCATGTTGCACCATTTACTGCATTAATTAGACCATTAAGTAGAGGCCAATCTGCGACTGCGTCAGAGCCATCTAACATACCTTCCGTTTCACGATTTGGTGATGCTACTGAGCCACAGTCAAGATGGTCTCGGCCAATAACAATAGGTGCAGAAACCTCACCTCGACGAACCAATTCGTTCAAAACTAAGGCAAATTTTTCACGCTCTCCGAACTTAAACCAGCAAATACGACTCGGAAGACCTTGAAATTTAACCTTTTTTTGGGCCTTGGTTATCCATCGCTTCAATGCTTCATTTTCAGGAAAAGCTTCGAGGACTGCTCTGTCTGTACGATAAATATCCTCCGGGTCACCAGATAAAGCAACCCATCGAAAAGGACCCGAGCCTTCACAAAATAGTGGACGAATATACTCAGGAACAAATCCGGGAATGTCGAAGGCATTATCTACTCCTTGAGCTTGAGCCTCTCCTCGAATATTATTTCCATAATCAAATGTAATACTTCCTCTACGTTGAAATTCCAACATAGCTTCTACATGCTTGACAACTGTCTGTCGTGATTTTTGAATATAATCATCTGGATTAACTTGCCTGAGGTTTTGTGCATCTGAAAAAAGCATATTATCAGGTACATAACCATGCAACATATCATGGGCACTTGTCTGATCTGTAACCACATCAGGCTTAAAGTCCAGATCCAATAATTGCGGCAAGATTTCGGCACAATTTCCTAGCAAACCAATTGACAAGGGAACTGCTCGCTCTCTAGCGTCTTCGGCGAGCTCAATCGCATGCTCAATATTTTCAGCTTTTACATTCAGGTATTTTTCTTTTATCCGCCGGTCAATACGAGCCTCTTCCACTTCAACGCAAATTGCCACCCCTTCATTCATCGTAACCGCAAGAGGTTGAGCACCTCCCATTCCACCAAGTCCCCCTGTTAGAGTGATTGTACCTTTCAAGGAACCATTAAAATGCTTTTTAGCTAACGAAGCCAGCGTTTCATAGGTTCCTTGCAAAATCCCTTGGGTTCCAATGTATATCCAACTACCGGCAGTCATTTGGCCGTACATCATAAGCCCTTTCTTTTCTAGCTCTCTGAAATGGTCCCAAGTCGCCCAATCGCCAACGAGATTAGAATTTGCGATCAGAACTTTTGGAGCATCAATATGCGATTTGAATATTCCCACTGGTTTACCCGATTGCACCATCAAAGTCTCATCCTCATCTAATTCCGTCAAACATTTCAGAATTGCGTCAAATGCTTCCCAATTCCGAGCGGCCCGACCGATTCCACCGTACACTACTAATTCCTGCCAATTCTCTGCCACTTCGGGTGAAAGATTATGCTGAATCATTCTGTAAGCAGCCTCAATTTGCCAATTCTTACAAGTTAGCTTATTTCCTGTTGGCGGATGTATTTCTTGTCGCATAGTTACCCCCACTTAACCTAATTATACTTGAGTTTGAATAAAGATTTCTGAAATGAGAAAATTGTGAACAACTTACTGCCTATTTTGGATCTTAAAAAAACACTAGTTATAAATATGGATGATCGTTTTATAAATCCTCTACAGTCTACAGAGACTGATTTTCTCGACTTTGTTTTTCTATTGCAAGACTGTCTACATGACGAAGGACTATTTTCACCCGACGAAATATCGAAAGTTAGAATAAGACTTTCAATGAATAATAAAAATCAGATTATTCGACAACGCTTTCTGATGTTCAAAGAAGATATTTGTTTGGTTATTGATCGAAATATTCATGGTGGATTTGGAGAGGATGATTATTATCGACCACAGAATGAATTAGGCCCACAACATGTACTAATGGTTGCTTATGCACCACTAATGCGTCAACGGGACTACCTCAACGGTAAAAATGATCTATTCCGGATTCAAAGGTTTCGAAAGTTAGGCATTAGCTATGGTACTTCTCATTCTGAACACTTCCTCTACATTGATTTACCTGATAACCTTTGCCTTCTCACAAAAGATTTAGGCTCTACCAAGAGTTGCATGAATCTTTTGGTACAAATAGTTGACTTTCATATCAAAACACTGCAAAGGATTTGCAAAGGGCAAACTTTACGAGAGATGAGCATACTTAACATAGCTGCAGGAATTGATAGCTTTAAGTCCGAAGCTCTAAATACTTACCAAACTTTCTATCGTAACGATACCGAATTACAAAATTTCGATCCCTGCGCAGATATCAATGAACCAGTCAAGATGAAAGATGGATCATCGCTCTTATTTTTTGATAAAACTATAAGTACAAATTGCTTTAGCTCTAGCGTCAAACGAAGTTGTCCGATTCCTAAAAAAGGTACTAAATTCTTGTTTCATACAAGTGGTGAACTCGGCATTAGGCGGCTTTTCTCTTCTTCAATGTCAACCCCCACACAATTTCGGAGTGACGAGGCAATGAGCCAAATGACACATAATTACATGCGATATCTACAATTACTTCAACGAGATATTCTCAAAACCTCTCATATCGTAGAGTTCAGTTTTGCTTAATCAAGTTCTAACTATTCACATACTTATTTATTATCAAAAAATATAATCATTCATACTCTTCTAGAATTGCGTAACTTAGGCCTTCAATACTGAAACCTTTTTTGGAGAGTTTGAAACCCTCACTCATTGCTGAGTTTTGTAATTGTGGGACTAACTCCCATGATTTACGAAAGATAGGATGTAGAAACTCAATAGTTTCATCTAAAGGATTAAAAATCACAACTAATGGCTTCTTTGAATCATAGTAGGCTACGATCAATCCTGGAATTCTTTGCTTACCTTTCTCTGCATTAAGGAATTTCAACTGACTAATAATAGATTGACCAACTTCTTGCCTTAAAATTTTATAAGACTTTCGAATTTCTAACTGTTTAATAAATTCGTTCATACTAAACTTAATTAATTTATGATCCACTTTTAATTTATTCGAACGTAATCGAGCCGCCCAGTAATCCCACTCGTTAAAGTTTTTTTCCTTAGAAGGTAATCCTACACCCCAGTTGTTAGTCTTAAATGAAAAGTCGATTCTATTAAAATAGTCTCCAGCATTATAACTATCTCCATCTCCAGACTTTGAGCGCAACATTTCTGAGCCAGCATGATAAAAAGGAATGCCTTGACTAAAACTTACGGTTGCCAAGGCCAATAATTGCATTCGTACCCGCTTAAATATTGTCAAAGAGGGCGCTTGAATAGGTGTTTTTGCCAGTATTTGATCCCATAATGTATAGTTATCATGAGCCGAGACATACTGAATTGTCTCTTGAGGGTCAAGGGCATAACCAGCGCCGGGTTGTCCACCATAATTTAATTGAGAGCCTGAGATAAAACCCTGAGAGTAGGAATTCAATTTAATGTTAGCAAGATTACCAGATATACCTAACCTTACCAAATCAGTTAACTCCTCATAGTTTTTTCGTCGTTTTATATCGTCCAGTAATTCTGTAGAAGTATTCTCTGAGTTAAAATTATCCAGTAAACCATTAGACCAGCCCTGATTCGGTAAGCTACTGTGCATGTAGTTACCACCTCTAACTGCGTCACGCATACGATCATTGAATGTTCCTACGCCAGTTCCCGCTGCATTGGTTTGATTCATTGGCAGATATCCCTGTTTATCGTGTAGCGATCCAAAAGCCCAACCTTCTCCATACAAAAGGATATCGCTTCCAGATGGTAGAGTATCTAGGACTTTTCTAACACTAGAGAGGTTTTGAACAGTATGATGACCCATTAGATCAAATCTAAAACCATCGATGTGATAATGCTTTGCAAAACGAAGAATACTATCTACCATCAATTTAAGCATCATAGGACGTTCGGTAGCTGTATCAGGACAGCAAGTGCTTTGATGAGGCTTCAAATCTTGATTAGTTCGATAATAATAAGCGGGTACAATTTTATCTAATATTGCATCAGGGTCGTCAGCCGCACGATGGGTATGATTAAAAACTACATCCATAACAACATTAAGGCCTTGATCATGAAGACATTTAATCATATTCCGAGCTTCTAATATTCTTGAACTGCCTTCAGGATTTAGGGCGTATGAACCTTCAACAACTCCATAGTGATAAGGATCGTAACCCCAATTAAAGCCATCTTTATCTTTTGAAATAGCTATCTCAGATTGAGGAGCTTCACTAGCTGGGTCAAGTGGAAAATTAATTACAGGGTTTAACTGCTCATTAGCTATTTCATTAACAGTAGCGATATCAAAAAAAGGTAGAAGGTGTACATGCGTCAAACCCGCTTTCTGGAGTCGCCTTAAATGACGATTACCCTGAGAACTTAATTCACAAAACGCCTCATATTTACCGCGCTTATAATTAGCAACTAAATTATCATGCATTGAGAAATCACGAATATGAAGTTCATAGATTACACTATCTTCATAGGCCCTTGTACTACGGATATAATTGTTCCATCCAATAGGCATAGTATCCTCATCCGAAAGATCTATGAATTGTGATCGCTTAGAATTGGTTGATAGTGAAATTGAGTAAGGATCAGTGACCATATTACTTATTGTCATATTGCTGTATGGATCAAAAAGATTTACTTCAAATTTATAAAATAAATTTTTCCAGTCTTTTAGAATTGGTATTTCCCAAACGCCATTCTGCCACTTCATATTTAGAGTCTTTGAAGACTTAGAAGATGAGCCCGATTGATAAATATGTAACCTAACCCAATTAGCGGTAGGAGCCCATAGCTTTAATTTGCTTTGATTCCAATCTGGCCCGAGCGTACCTCTGTAAAAGTATAGATCATCTAAAACACCCAGTACTTTTACGCGAGTGCTGAGTATTTGATTGTCATCTAAAGCAATAACCTGTAGTGCACCTTTCAAAATTTTGGGTGACCAATTATCAGCTAAAATCAGACTCTCATCGCTGTAACTTAACTCAAATAAATCATCACAGCTTTCTTGGAGATCAGATTTATATTGGGGTGTCCAATATTTTTTAGTAGAGCAAAGATAAACCTTGAAGTCAGGTCCTGGATATTGGGGCCATATAATTTTATTGTATTGATCAAAAACAGCTTGAAACTGGTTGGACCAGCTGAGATTAGAACATAAAAAAGCTAACAGAAATATTATCGTTCGCATGTGTATGGATCACTTTCTTATCAAATAATTGGAAAATATTAAATTGCTCAATGTCTAATTATTAAACTTGGCAGGGAATTCAGTAAAAAATCCTTAGACATCAGTTGTATATTAAAAGATAAAAGACTTTTACAGAACATATTAAGCCAAGAGGCTCGATATAGCTATATTCAACAAAACTAAATTCTTAAAAATACTTTGTGTTTAATCACTACTATAATTTCAAGCTTTCGAGAAGATCGTAGAATTCAGGTAGCGAAATTGCAGCACAATCAGGCATATCTAGATCAATCTTTTCTTTAGAGAACAAATCAGCAATCGAGAATGCCATAGCGATGCGGTGATCGTTATAGCACTTCACTATACCACCACCAACTTGCTGAGGTCCTTCAAGCTCAAACCCATCTGGAAACTCTTTGATTGATACTCCTAAAGTCCTAAGATTATTGATAATTGCCTCTAAGCGATCGCATTCCTTGACGCGCAATTCTTCAGCTCCACGTACGACTGTACGACCATTCATTTGAGTAGCAAGAATTGCTAAGATAGGTATTTCATCTACTAGACTTGGAACAATCGACTTATCAATAGACAGACCTTTCAATTGGCTACTTTCTACGATCATATCGCAGATTTGCTCTCCGTATTCCAAACGCGGTCGAAATCTTTCAAATTTGGCACCAGCTTGCTGCAAAACATCTAAAAAACCAATCCTGGTGGGATTCATTAGTACATTCTTAAATTCAACTCTGCTATTTCTAAGACCTAAAACAGCGGCAACAAAAAACGCAACTGAACTTGGGTCAGCAGGCACTTCCCAATCTATAGATTTTAATGAGCCTTGGAGAGGTTGAACATGAATATCATAACCATCAACCGAGACATCAGCGCCAATGCCATGTAAAAGATTTTCTGTATGATCCCTCGTTTTATAAGGGTCTGTAATAACGCTGCCACCTTTGGCACCTAGAGCAGCTAGAATTAAGGCAGATTTGACCTGTGCACTGGCAACTTCTAAAGTGTGCTGAACACCACAAAGTGAGCTAGAGAATAATTTTACAGGTAAACGACCATCAATAAGTTCAAACTTAGCACCTAATTTTGTCAGAGGTTCGGTCACGCGAGCCATAGGTCGCGAGCTAAGAGACTGATCTCCCATAAACTCAGCAGAAATTTCCTGACCCGCAAGTAAGCCCATCATCAAACGCACTGTGGTACCTGAATTACCACAGTTTAAGGGGTTATCTGCTCTCTTCAGAGATCCGCCGTGAATGATCGCTACACCTTCATTTATACTAAGATCGATACCCAGCTGCCTGAGACAATTGGCAGTAGATTCAATATCTTTACCACTACCAAGATTGCTAATCTTACTAATACCACCGGCCAAACTTGCAAACATCAAACTTCTATGTGAAAGACTCTTATCTCCAGGTAAATGAAGAACACCTCTTAGCTTCATTAAAATTACCCTAACTACATATGCATCGCAATCTTCAAAGGATCACTTTCTTGTTCTAGATCATCGTTCATAATCTTTTCGGTCCCAATACTGCGACCTAAAGCATTACTAACCCCTCTACACAATCGCATCATATGTGAAAACTCATTTGGTAATAAAGCCTGAGGCCCATCACACATTGCCTCTTCAGGTTTGTGATGTATCTCTACAATTATCCCATCTCCTCCTGCACCAATCCCTGCTAATGCATGAGGTATGACCATAGATCGTTTTCCGGCAGAATG
>JAYZAC010000032.1:0-14709 GCA_036339875.1 bacterium
TGAGCCATCATTTTGCACAATTGACCAGCATATCGAAAGACTTTACAAAGGGCGTAGCTCAGATTGCTTCACAATCTGATGCAACCCGGACAAATGATTATCATGATATTGATAATATTTTAATGATTCTTCATGATTCCAACCAAGCAGTAGGATCAGCTGAAGAAGCATACTTCAAACTTCATTGTCTTTCCTTTCGAATAGTCGAACCTCACCAAGTTTCAATGGACGGGGCTTTTGGGCAATTAACTAATGTCGCTTGGTCTAATCTTGGTCCTTTATTGCCAGAGGATGTGCCCGAAATTCGTTTGTCGGCTTTAACAAAAGGTGAGAATCTTCAAATCTCGCACTTAGATAAATTTCCTTATCTGGTTAACTATCATCTGCCGAGTGGGGTTCGAATAGCTTCAGGTAACCGGGTCCGATTAGGTGCCTATTTGGGAGAAGGTACGACTGTCATGCCCGCTGGTTACGTTAATTTCAATGCAGGCTCAAGTGGAACGGCCATGATTGAAGGTCGAGTATCTGCCGGCGTTTTTATTGGTGATGATACCGACATTGGTGGTGGCGCTTCGATTATGGGTACTCTATCTGGTGGCAATGAACATGTGATAGAAATTAAGGAAAATTGTCTATTAGGTGCAAACGCTGGCGTTGGTATCTCTCTAGGAAAAGGGTGTACTGTTGAAGCCGGCTTGTATATCACTGCTGGAATGAAGATAGCCTTAGTTAATCAAGCTAGTCAGCCAGTTGATTTAGAAGGTAATACCGTAGCTGCAGGACAGAACATCTTCAAAGCTCTAGACCTATCTGGTCGGGATAACTGTTTATTTATACGTGATTCACGTACCGGACAAATTATCTGTAAGCCTAACACCAAAGTAATTTCTTTAAATGAGTCTCTCCACGATAACTAGTCCGGAACTTTGTTCTGCAAATGTATCGATTGCACTTTCGTGCCAAAAATATTATGCTTACTTGAACTGTTCTAGTTTCTAGGCAATAACTTTTTAGTTACGCTCAGTTGATTCTTAAAATGCGACTTGTTCAACCCCTTTTAACGCTAGTAACTGGCGGGCTTCGGCTGGTGTAGCAATTTCAATAGATAATCGTTCCAGAATCTGTCGGATAATTGTGACTTGTTCTGCGTTTGATTTTGCGAGCCGTCCTTTGCCAGCATATAAGCTGTCTTCTAATCCCACTCGAATGCTGCCACCTTTGACTGCTCCCATTGTCACTAACGGTAGTTGATGTCGACCACCAGCTAGAACGCTCCACAAATAGTCATCACCGAATAATTTATCTGCAATCTGATGCATGTGACTTAGATTGTCGGGATCGGCACCAATACCACCCAAGATACCAAAGATGAATTGTACAAACAGAGGTGGTTTGACCAGACCTCTGTCTAAAAAGTGGGCCAAATTATATAAATGACCAACGTCGTAACACTCGAACTCAAATCGTGTGCCGCACCCAACCCCCAAATGCTCCAGAATGTACTCAATATCTTGGAAAGTATTTCTAAAAATATAATCTCGGCTAGTTTCTAGGTGCTCACGCTCCCACTCGTTTTGAAAATCTGTATAGCGATTAAGCATCGGGTATAAAGCAAAATTCATTGACCCCATATTGAGCGAGGTCATTTCTGGTTTCAAACGCAAGGGGCCTCGCAAACGCTCTTGGATCGTCATACCTGGTCCCCCACCAGTAGTAATATTGATGACAGATTGGCAACCATCCTTTATTTGCGGTAAAAATTGGAGAAAAACCTCTGGATCAGGTGTTGGCCGCCCATCTGCCGGGTCTCTAGCATGCAAGTGCAAAATTGATGCTCCCGCCTCAGATGCACCAATAGCCTGTTCCGCAATCTGCTCGGGTGTAATTGGCAAGTAAGGTGACATAGTTGGTGTATGAATAGCACCAGTGATAGCACATGTAATAATAGCTTTTCGGTTAATAGGCATAATTTCTCTTTACTTTTGTGATGAGTGCTTTCTCTAGCTGACATATTTACATAATTTTGTCTTCGCGTCAAATTTGGGCAGTTTAGTTTTTTAAGAAAATATCGGTCAAAAAGTTGGGGGAAATTGCCTTACCCTTCCTCTGTTTACTAAACAGTTACTTTTTGCACGAATCTGACATACAATGCCGTATCCTATTGTATTTTTTTACATGACCTGCTTGTTTAGGGGGGATTTTAATTCATGATGCTATTTGGATTTGGAAATTCCGACTAGATTTTCTATTGTTAGAAAAAATTATGCTGAAAATGTAAATAAAAATTTGCACAAAAATAACATTAGGCCTATAATGGAAACAGATTTTTGACTTTTAATTTAATTGAAAGAAGTTAACTCTTGTGTTTTCGTTTGTTTGATAATTTGTTAAGTATTAATTAGATTTTTAGTGTATGTGATTAATTATCACCTGTATAAATGTTTAGGAGAAATTATTAAATGGAAGCAGGAACGGTGACGACCTCCATACCGAGTATTGAGGGGTATGAAGAGATCGTTGTAGAGTCTATTGCGACGACAGCTAGGCTTTTTGGAATCTCCGCAAAAAAAATAAATAATCTTCGGGTTGCGGTTAATGAAGCCTGTATTAATGCTATGGAGCATGGAAATAATTATGACCCAAGTAAGTCTATAGTTGTTTCGTATGCTTGTAAAGACAACAATATGATAGTTACAGTCAAAGACTCAGGATCTGGAAAAGTTCACCCAGATTTTCGGCGGCCCGACGTAGAAGAACAAGTGAAGAAGTTCAAAACCGAGCGTATTGGTGGTTGGGGCCTATTTTTAATGAAATCGTTGGTGGATGAGGTCGATATTTCTGGCTCGGAAGGTAAAGGTACCACGGCAATTTTGAAAATTAGTAATTAGAAAAAAGTGCTCGAAATTGTGAGGTTGTGAAGATAGAGGTTATAAAAAATAGATGTCAAAAAGTAAGTCGTTCGGTAAAAATGTTGTCCTTGAAGGCCATGGCGAAATTGATAGTTTATATATAAGCAACAATCTTGATGGAAAAACATCGGAAGATGTTCGGTTGGCTTTCGGTGAAATAAAGAAAGAAAAAGTTCTTATTAATCTAGGACAAGTCCGATTAACTAGTAGCCGAGGGTTAGCTACCCTGTTGAGTCTTATGCTAGAGGGTGAAGAGGAAGGGGTGATATTTGCTCTCTGCGAAGTCTCGGAACCGTGTATGATCATTCTTAATACTATGAATATTATGGAGTACATTGAAGGGGTGGAGATTCTAGATACGACTGAAAACGCAATGAAGTGGTTGAGCGAACAAGGTTAACCTGTAGTAGATTAATGTAGGTTATATCTAATAATGGGTCAAACCCCTAGGGTGTCTCATCGATGGTATGGGTTATGTTAGGAGTTATCTTTTTGTTCTTATTTTACTATGCAGTCGTATTGGAATTCGGCCCCATGCAGGTGGGCTTCCTGTGCAAGCTCGGTGTTTATATTCTGAATTGGTAACTTTAACGGCTCAATCAACGATATAAACCAATTGCCGATAAATCTTGGTATTGACTACGACGATCTAGTCATTACGTTGATTTTGTTTGAATGTTATTGGGTAGGATACATTAAAAAAAGAGTCTTAATCTCAAGTTTGTTCCAGGAGGACTGTATATGTACTTCAATAAGTCCCTTTTCGCGTCCTTAATTATGTTAATTTCCCTTCAAACACACGTATTTTCTAGCTATATTCATGAGTTATCCCACATTGAAGATGATTATATTCCGAGTTGGTTTGTAGTTGGCCCGTTTCCATCAGGCAACTTAGATATTGATTATTTTGCTGCAGAAATGGAAGGTGGAGAAAAAGCTTTGTCTGAAAAATACATTGCACCGGAAAGCCACGTCAATTTTCAAGGGAGTGATTTGTATTTTCGGGAGAGAAACAGTTCTGGAAATGTACTCGATCTAATAAATTCAGTGGGCAATTCCCCAGGAGCAGTTGCTTATGCCTATTGTGCTTTAGTGTTAGATGAAGAAAAATATGTTGACCTTGGAATTGGTATAGATGGGGCGTTTGTCTTGTGGGTAAACGGCATTGAGGTTTTAAGAAAACGTATTCCACAAAAATTGACATTGGATTCTAACCTTGTGGAAAATTTTCCGCTCAAGAAGGGTCAAAATTTTATTGTTGCTAAAGTATTAAGAGACAGTTCTACTTTTGTCTTTGACGCAGGTGAATCGGTAGCTAATCTGGGGGAGAAGCCATGGTCGTTTACGCTGAGGATACTACCGAAAGGAAGAGCACACAAAATTTCAGGCACTGTATCTGATTCATTTGAGATGAAAGTAACAGAGGCATTAGTAAAATTAGAAGACCAAAATGGTGAAATAATCAGCCAAACGGAAACAAATAATTCCGGTAATTTTCAATTCGTTGTCTATCCTCCCCGACAACACTACAATCTCAATGTTACATCAGGTAAAGATGGAGCCTCTTTGGTTAATATTAACCCAGAGACTAACATTCAACTCAAACTATCTCCTTCTATTAGCATTCAAGGGAAACTAATGACACTCGACAATCTGACTCCTCATGATTCTGTTGTGGTGGAGGCAGTTAATAATCAATCTAAAATATTTCGAACCTTAAGTGATGATCAGGGAAATTATGAGTTTGTAAATCTTAAACCTGGCCGTTACCAAGTAAGAGTTCAAACCCCTATTGGCCCTATTTTGTATGAGTCTGGTGAGAGACTAAATGTAAGACCAGAACAAACAATCAGCGGTGTTGATCTCGATTTTGCACCACTTAAAAAGGGTCATTGGCAGCAATACACCTCTTTAGAAGGGTTACCCAGCCATAACATCAATTCAATGTTAGTTAGCCAAGACGGATCTCTTTGGATAGCTACAGATAATGGTGTTAGTCATTATGATGGGAATCGATTTCAAAACTTCACTCAGACAGATGGCTTAAGTCATAGCAAAGTTTGGTCAATTTGTAGCAATGAAAAGAGTAAAGGATTGCAGCCTGATGGGACAGGAGGTGACATTTGGTTTGGCACTGATAATGGCCTTACACGTTATGATGGAAAAGCCTTTAAAGCCTATCGATTTTCAAAGGGTCAGCAAACAGGTATTACGGGTAATAGCGTTCGTGTCGTATTTCGTTCAGATAACGAAATGATTTGGGTCGGTACAAATCAAGGTTTGACACGAATGGATCCAATACGAAACAAATTTCAACCCTATCGAGCTTCAGATCGTCAAGCTGGGGTGGGTGCAATCCCGGATGATTATATTAACGCTATTTCACAAACCACTGATGGGTCAATTTGGGTCGGTACACTTGGTGGGGTAGCACAGATTAAAGACAATCGTGTGGTACGAACCTTGACAACTATTGATGGATTACCGGACAACAGAGTTCTATCCATAGAAAATGATGGGAATTTTTTATGGATTGGTACAAGAGGGGGGGCTGCCTATTTTGATGGAAAAAATATCTCCAAAGTGTTGACTGTTGAGGATGGGCTCGTCAATAATCGTGTGACATCTATTCATCGTGATGTAGATGGTGTCATATGGTTTGGTACAACACAATGGTTTGGTTGGAATCAAGACTCGAATACTTCATTAACTGGTATTAGCCGATATCAGGAAGATTACTTGATTACTTTCAGCGGCATGCTTATTACTGACATAACGAGTACAATGGATGGCCTAATCTGGTTTGCGACAGAAAGTGATGGTCTTTTCAGTTATGATGAGAAGGGAATTATCAACTATGACTCGAAAGATGGTCTAACAGGAGTTGATATTAGCACCATTTTTGAAGCATCTAACGGAGATATCTGGTTTGGTACTTGGGACCGAGGCGGAGCGATAAAATATGACGGAAATAATTTTCTGACGACAAGTGTAGAAGACGGCCTGATTGGAAACGGGATAGTTTCTTCTTTTAGCCAAGATAGTAGTAGTAATATTCTCATTGGTACAGGTGGACCTACGAGTGGAATTCAAATTTATGATGATTCTAGTCAACAAGGTAAATTCTTGGATACTTACACACCCCGTTTAATGGGAAGTACTTTCTGGGGAGTAGGAGTCAATTCAATTTTAGCGGTCCCTAATGGTATCTTCTGGATGGGAACCTGGGAAGATGGCCTCATAAAATTCGAAAATGGGTTCTTTAGAAGATATACCAGAAATAGTCATGGCTTAATAGACGATCGTGTTTTTTCGGTAATCGAAGGAAATGATAATTCTGTTTGGATTGCGACGAGAAACGGAGTCGCTCAGTTTAAAAATGGAACTGTAATCAATAAAATCGACATAACAAATGGTCTTTTAAATAATCTGGTAAGTTCCATTAGTATAGATAATAAAGGAAATTTGTGGATCGCAGGTAGGGAGAGTGGCGGAGTAGCCAAATACAATAAAAACTCTAAGCCTCAGATTGAGAACTATACTGTACGAACTACATTGGGTCAGTTGAGTAGCGATTCTGTGAATCTCGTTTATCACACACCGGATGGTCGTATTTGGTTTGGAACTGCTGGTTCTGGAATATCTATCTATGATCCGAAAGAAAATCTATGGGCTCAATTAAGTACCAAAGATGGTCTGGCTGGTAATTATATACAGGCAATTCACAGAACTACAGACGGAACTGTATGGATCGGAACAACTACAGGTATCACTCGATACAATCCTTCAAAAGTAGCTTCAAAAGCTAAAATTATCTCTTACCAATCGACTAGCGATCAGACCCCTCAAAATATTGGCCTTTTACAGACTGCTAACTTCAAACTGCGGGCTAAACGTCGTGTCACTTTCAACTATGGGGCTATTGATTTCAAAGTACCCATTGAAAATCGACGATATAGATGCCGATTAATCAAAGATGGAAAAACTGCTGATTGGGGAACTATTACTAAGTCAACAAGTTTCGATTATTCATTCCCCTCCTCTGGGAGATATTTTTTTGAGGTACAGTTTGTAAATCCGGAGCTAAATTATTCGGAATCGGAAGTTTTGGCGTTTGACATTGCACCACCACCATTTTATCAACATGAAATATTTTACATTTTTGTTTCTCTTATTGTTCTAGGAGCTGGTGGATTTGCTGCAGTTCAAACTCGCCAAGCTCTGATTAATCAAGCTGCTATTCGAGAATATCAAAAGCTAGCTGTCCAAGAACTCGAAGATGCTCAAAATATTCAGATGAGCTTGATGCCACAAGACCCACCCAATATATCTGGTTTAGATTTCTATGGAACTTCCCAACCGATGGGAGATGTAGGAGGAGATTTTTTTGATTATATAATTACCCAAGAAGATCAAGAGATTGCGATTGCGGTTGCCGATGTTAGTGGAAAAATGATGCAGGGAGCTATGAATGCAGTAATGACTGATGGGATTTTACAATTGGCCACAAATGAAGCTGATGATCCCAAGCCAGAAGCAATAATAAGTAAAGTAAACGATATCTTAGCACGAAGATTCCAGAGAGATACCAACGTAACAATGGTTTTTGGTCTACTAAATACTTTACAAAAAACTTTTACCTTCTGTAATGCTGGTCACCATGCCCATCCTATTTTGTTACGTGACGGCCATCTGCAGCAACTGGAGCACTTTGGGTTTCCTTTAGGAATGAAATATCCTATGAATTATAAATCACGAACGGTTAAGCTTCAGGAAAATGACCTAATGTTAGTTTTTACAGATGGTGTGATTGAGCCGTTAAACGAAGAGGGTAAGATGTATTCAGAAACAGATAGATTAGAGTCTGTCATTTTGGGTTTACCTGAAGGTGCCTCCCCTGAAACTGCTGTGAATTGCCTGATTGAAGATGTATTGGATCACGCTTCGGATGCGGAAAAGCAAGGGGGTGATGATATTACAGTTGTTGGAATTCGAATAACATCTTAAAGAGAGAGATCAGAAAGGAGTAAGAAAATGAGAGACAAACTTTTCCTGCCCAGTATTGTTGTAATATTTCTCGTTTTGAATTTTTTCGGCTGTCAATCCACAGAAGATCAAATTTCTCAGCTTCGAACTGATTTTTCTTTACGCAATAACCCTAAAGAGCAAGTCAAAATTATTGATGAAATAATAGCTACAGAGGATTCACAGGTTGAATCGATTCTAGTACGGTGGTTGAGTGATTATAATTACCGTCTTGTTCACTCAGTGATCATAGATCGTCTCGGCCAGATGCGCGCAAAAAAGGAAACTACACTGAGCAGCCTTTTCTCCAAAATCGAGGATCCAATATACCGACAATCGGTAATCTCAGCACTAAACGCCATAGGTATACCCGCTTATCAAAAATTAATTGATAAACTGAGTAATGAAGATATAAATGTGTTTAATAACGCGGCATATGCTATTCGACAACTTGAAATTGATATTGTTCCCCTGTTGAGGAAGGAATTATTTAGTGATAACCCTCAAGTACGTCGAGGGATACTCTCAGTTTTAGCAGATTTCGGTTCTCGAAACCAGCTTGATCGAGAATGTATAAACGATATAATTCAAATTTTTTCGGTTGGTGATCTTGATCAAGTAATAATCGATATGTACGAAAAATCAATCGATTTTGACTTAGCTGTTCAAGCGATCTCTGGAATTGGCGATAATGCGAAGCCTTTATTGATTTCTGCTATTCAAAGTGAAGATATTGGAATTCAGACTGGCGCAGCACTGTCGCTTTATTTACTAGATAAGAAATCAAAGGATAAAGTCTTACCAATTTTGCTGCAGAAACTTAGTGATACTCATATGGGAGTATACGTAGGCAAACGACTATTTCACTTTGGAATATCGATATTGCCAGAAATCGAGGAAGTCTTTTTAAGTAGCAAGGAAACGAGTTATACCAATGCGTCATTCTTTCTGGAATCTATAGGGCAAAAAGCTATTCCTTTACTAGTAGAAGGCTTAAATAGCCCCATTGTTGACAAACAGCTTCTGTCTATTGCAGGTCTGAATCTACTTGGGCATGTTGCCAAACCTGCTAGGAAGGAATTGTTGAAACTTTTTTCGGACGAACAGTTAGGACGCAATTCAGCACAAGCAATTGTAGGAATACTTGGTAAAGAAAGTGTTTCAGATTTAATCAGATTACTTGGAAGTAAAAATTTAACCACTCAGAAGAATGCCATTTTTGCTCTAGGTTTATTAGGACGTGATGGTATGCAGGCAATTGATAATTTAGAAAAAAAAATAAAAAACAAAACAGTTGCGGTAGATGCATGCCACTCTATTGTCAATATTAAATATAATACACAATTCACCAGAAATACTGGCAACCCAATGACTAGTGATACAGTGGGATATGCTAGAACGCAGTTTACCTGGGATAGAAACCAAACGGTTAAGATGTATGTTCGAAGTGATGATGGCATAAAGGTCTGGCTTAATGAAGAATTAATCTGGGCAAACAATACTATGAGGGCTCTATCATGGGGTGAAGATGTTATAAAGGTTAAACTAAAAAAGGGAAAAAATCATCTACTTCTGAAAGTCACTCAAGGAATGGGAACTTGGGGATATGAAGTCAGAATCGGATCAGACAAAAAGCTAATTAGCTCAGGTTGGAAAATTATTTATCCTTTTGATAATGTTGGAAATATTGGTTTTGACACTGTATATCCGCCAGAAAAAGAAACTAATTTCAACAAAGTTTATACAGGCAAAAATAACGTTAGAATTAAATGGTATAATTCAAGAGCTATAGGAAATCAGGCATTTTCCAGTCGTAGAGGTTTCGTTTCTGGAGTCAAGAGTATCTCAGCTCAACTAAAACCTATAATCCAAGTTTTGCAAACTGCAATACAAAATGGAGATTCTCAAACAAGAATGAAGGCTTTAGAAACAGCTGCTATCGTTGGCGATCAAGCTATACCAATGCTACAAAAACTAATCGTTGAATCTATAGATGAATTTGAACTTGCCTCTATCGCTTCGACTCTGGGCCAAAAAGCAAAACCTGAAGTGATTATAGAACTGATGAAGAATAGGAAAATTAAGTGGAATGCAAGGGTAATTCTATATTCAAATTTGACGAATCGTTTTTCTTCTTCTTTAGCAAACTCTAATGACCCAAATCGTAATGAACCAGGTTTCGGTTCGGAATTAGACCATGATTATGTGGAAAACAAGCTTAATGAATTTAGAAAACTAAAGCAAGCCAAAGAACTTGTACAGTCGCTAGAAACTCATTTGAATACATTTGATCTCAATAAGAAAGTATATCAGTTTAAGGTGCTCGGAAATTTAGCAGTTCCCTTTCTTATCGAACAATTTGCTAGCCCTGTTACCATTTCACGAGGGAGAGCAAAGACGATGCTAGTGTCTATCGGTGAACCCGCCGTTCCAGAGTTGAGAAAGGCGGTAAAGCAAGAAAAATTTCGCTATTGGGCTAATCTTACTTTATCCGACATAAAAAAGAAAAGCTAAAAGAATATCGTTATGAAATCAAAAAGCGCACTTTATGATTCAAGTGAAATTTCGAATAGCCCTAATACCTGTTTACATTTATTATACTAGGCGGTGCATATAAGTTGGATTAGTCAAAAACAAGAAATGCTCACAGAATAGAAGCATTGACCTTGAAAATTGAGAGATGTATGCTTCTTTGTAAAGTTTCCGTCTTGTATCATCCTCTCATTATTAAGGCAAGCTACAGAAGACGGATAGCATTTCCTTGGAGATATGTTTCACATGCAGAACTATGGGTGAGTTTCTCGGTTTCTTCTTCACATTCACGTTGCTTGATATTGAGTAAATTGAACGTCGGAAACAAATAGAAATGTTCCTTAAACTTAGAAAGGTAAAAAAGATTAATGGTTATGTTGTTAGTCCCGATGCAAATCTAAAACGAGCTGAACTTGCTAATACTCAATTGCAAGGACTAAATCTCAGTGGAGCTAATCTTTTTGCTGCAAAATTATCCTCCTCTGATTTGAGTAACGTCAATCTGTCGAACGCAGATTTAAGTAATGCGAAACTCGATTCAGCCCGGTTAAACTACGTAATCTTAAAAAATGCCAAACTTGAGGGGGCAAATTTAAGTGGTGCTCAATTGAACCATGCAGTATTGACTGGTGCTAGAATTAGTCGGGTTATACTTCGCAACGCAAGTCTCAGAAATGCTGATCTGAAAAATGCTGACCTCAGAGGAACAGATTTAGAGAACGCAAATCTGAGTCAAGCTAATTTGTCTGACTGCGACTTAAGGGGGTCCGATCTTCAGCGGGCAAACTTAAGTGGTGCAAACTTAAGTGGTGCAAAGTTGGATGGAGCTAATTTGGATAAAATTCAATCTAACGAAACAACCGTTTTACCTGATAGTTTTTTACTTTTGTGATTTTTAGTAAATAATTGTAATATCATGAAAGGTGGTTTTGGTTTCGATCAAGAGTTAAGTGAAAATTTCGGATAAAAATTAGGAAACGGAAGCAAAAATGAAAAATGCCGAAGAAAGACTCATCAACCCTGATTCCACTTCTATTCAAACATCATATTCATTTGTTGATGAACTAGATTTCAAACAATTCCCCTTCAAAACAAGTTTTAGCCTACGGCCTTTGGTAGATTTCTGGGAGGAGACCAATAGTCAATCGGGTGCGGACAGACTCTACGCCCGAACGATTATGGAAAAAATGTCAAAAGTACCAGACTTGTTGGAGGTAATCACTGACTTTCGGTCTACATACAATCAAAATAATGAACTGATTGACTTATTGATGACAGCTATCGTACCAAAGTCATCATTTAATGATGAAATGATAGCCATTGTTCCTCCTTTTTCTTACCAACCTTTTTTTCAAACTCCAGAATTCGCTGCTCGCCTGTTAGGTGAAGATGGTTGTTTTAACGATCAACTGGACTTATTAGACGATGAAATTCGGCTTTATATCCAAGTTTTGTATGCTTATTATTATGTTATTTCTGGTGTTCCAGCTTATCAAATCGATATAGATTTTGATGATTATTCTGCGATCTATACCAAACAGAATCCGGAGACCGGACTCATACATCATTATCGCTTACAATGGGATGCTCAATTCTGCCAAATTAAGGTTAAAGGAAAGCCAAAACCATTAACATCAATCATGGCTAAGAATTTGCTTGCGAATCTGAGTGGTGTATCAGTTCTAAAGGATTCGGTTTTACGGTCAGATGAAAGTCTCGGTAGCCAGAATGCCGCTCTAGCAAATGTGACTGGCTTAAAATTGCTAATCGAATTGTTGCCACCAGATAAATTTGAGTTTTCTGGATTCATAATTGTGCGAGCTGTTGATATCACGCACCAACATGTGTTGGGTAAGATCACCCAAGATTTGTTGGAGAGAGAGTCAATTGATAGTAAAGCTCGTTTTACTGGTATACAAGAGATGTTGAAAACCGTCTTACGTGTGGCTGATGTCGAGGCTTCGTTAATCGGAATTGATAGTACTGATCAAGTTCTGATGATTAATAGTGGCAGGCAAGAGTTCGATAACCTATTTGCGAATGTTTCAGATCTAGAAAATTCTCAATATCAGCGAGCTTTAGATAAAGGTGGGTTATGGGTGGTACCTGACCTAGCCAAAACTACTCGAAGAAGAAAAACCTTTATAGAAGAAAAAATGCTGGAACAAGGGGTTGCTAGTTTAGCTATCATCCCTTTAAAAGACCCAGAAACTAACCGGGATATCGGTCTACTTGAATTGCGGTCTCCTACTAAGAATGCATTGAATGAAATGAATTCTATGCGTTTACATGAACTTGGTACGGCCTTTTCTAGTGCGGTTAAGCGTTGGGTCACCGAACGTGCGGATGCTGTTGAACGAACGATTCGCCAACAGTGTACACCAATCCATCAATCTGTAGCTTGGAGATTCGAAAAAGCGGCACGCTCCTTCATTGACCGAAAACGTGCCGAACCACATATTAGTGAAATGGAACCAATAGTTTTTCATGATGTCTATCCCCTTTATGGCCAATCAGATATTCGTGGTTCCTCTGAATTACAAAATGCAGCTACTCAGGCCGATTTAACAGATCAATTAACTTTGGCATCTGAAATTTTGACTCTAGCTCAGGAAGCTAAGCCAATGCCTTTCCTAGATGACCTTATTTATCGAATTGCTGTTCAATTAAATAACATCCAAGGTAATTTAGGTGCTGGATCTGACCTACAAGTGCTTGAGTTTTTGCATCAAGACGTTGAGAAATGCTTCGATACTTTGGAGCAATTTAGTAGATATGATGCCGGTATTGGTAAAAAAATAGAATCTTATCGTTCGTCTCTAGATCCACAACGCCGTTCTATTCACCGTCAAAGGAAGGAATATGACGAATCAATAAATGTGATCAACGATACGATTTCAGCTTATATTGATCTTGAACAAGAGAAAGCTCAGCGCGTTTTCCCTCACTATTTTGAAAAGAATGTAACCGATGGTGTCGATCATCAGATATACATCGGAGCTTCAATGCTAGATAAACACAAATTCGACCTGATGTATCTCAAAAATCTACGTCTATGGCAACTGATGGTTTTATGTGGCTCTGCGTATTTGACGGAGCAAATGAAGCCTAATTTGAGTTTGAAGCTGGACACAGCTCATCTAGTTGCTGTACAAGAAACTGCACAAACCATTAGTTTTGATTATAATGAAAAACAATTAGCAATGAAGGGCAGCTATGATATTCGTTATGAAATCATGAAGAAGCGAATTGATAAAGCCGAAGTTAAGGGAACTGGAAAGAGACTAACGCAGCCAGGCAGAATCTCCATTGTTTACTCACAAACTCGAGAAGGCGTAGAATACGAAAAATACATTGAGTACTTGTTAGCCAGGGAGTATTTGGTTGGAAATATTGAGCGTTTAGATTTGGAAGATTTGCAGGGGTTATATTCCTTGAAAGCTCTTCGGGTATCTATAAACCTAGAAAGGCCAGTCGAACTACCAGGACCGACCGAAGAATTTCCATTATTTTAAAATCGACCTACCAATTAATGCTGTTCTGATTTTACTCACTCTTAGGAAAAAATGATCATTTCCCGACTATCTGTCTTACTGACCAGTATTGTTAATGGTCGAATGGATTGTCAAGACAGATCTATAACATGTCCCACTTGGGCTGCTGAACAGTTGAGATCAATCTCATTTTCCTGAATGTAGCGGCATGTGTGAGATACTTTTGTATCAACACACTCATCAGTATCTGTCGGATCGTGGTGAGTGAGGACTAGTGATTTCGCTCTAGCTAAATTAGCGATCTTGACCGCATACTCCGGATACGAGTGCCCCCAGCCTTTTTTGCCATCTTTGTATCCGTCTTTAGTATAAGCCGTATCAAAAATTAGGACGTCTGCATCCTTGGCAAAATCTGCTAACTTCTTGTCTAAAATGTCTGCTAATTTGTTCTCATCCCTTGTGCCATTAGCTTCAACTAGTTCATCCATATCATCATGGAAAAAGTGATAAGGTTCATGATCACCAGTAAATACAATGACTTTTCCTCGGTATTCAATCCGATAACCGAGAGCAATGCCTGGATGATTAACACGAATACAAGTAACAATAGCCTCACCAATTTTTACTTCATCTTCCGACAAGCCGATGAACTTTAGATCCGATGCCATGAAATCAATTGGGATGGGAAAATATTCACTCGCCATTTGCCCGGCAAAAATTTGATGAAGATACTTATCATCGGTATGGGA
>JAYZAC010000033.1:0-25286 GCA_036339875.1 bacterium
GCCTATTACATCTAAATCTTGATCAAGTAGATCGCGCAAAACGTTATCTTGATGCTTTGAAGCGTTCATCAATAAAGGAGTTAATCAAAAATAGAGCACAAGCATTATATGATGTACATGTAGCATGGTATTACCTAAAGACACGACAATGGAGCCGTGCAAAAAATCTTTTCATGTCGGCATCACAGATGGATGGTAACTTAACGCTAAAAGATTATATCTCTAGAATCTACCTCCACCGGACGAGATTTATGCAGAGAGGTCGGGATTTACGCTGGAAAGCTAATCTCCTCAAACAATCATTGGATCTGAATCCTGAACATACAACTACTCTAAGTACATATGTTTCTGTACTAGAAAAGCAAAAACGGCAATCCGAAGCAATCCCATACCTGCATACTTTAGTATCAATTGACCCCAAACCCTCTTTAAGATTGAAACTTGCAAATTGGCTTGCTAAGAAAGACGAGGCTTCTGAAGCCTTTCTGCTTTACAAAGCACTTCATTTAGAATTTCCCGAAAATAAAGAATACATGAACCAATTCATTAAACTTGGCAAAGCTTTACAGCTCAATTCTGATGAGGAAGTTCAAATACCTATTTCAGTATCGAGTTCAAATCCAAATCAACTTGATGAGGTCAGTAAACTCATGGCTGAAAACAAATTAGATGAAGCGAAGAGTATTCTGGAGCAAAGAATTATTAAAAAACCGAGTGAATGGGATTCTGTCGAGAAAATGGTTCGCGTAATGCTGGGTCAGAAAAATGCAGAGGGCGCACACGAGCTTCTAAAATCTAAAACTCAATTTAAAAGTCTGCCACGCTATCAGATGGCTTTAGCAAACGTTCTGGAGAGAAGTGACCCTGTAGAGTGCGAGATGTTTATTCTAAGTCTTAATTTGGATGAGAACTTTTCTCCTATTCAAATAATAAAACTAAGAGAAACTTTGGGTAAGGCATACCTAAAACAAAGTAGATTACAGAAGGCTCAAGAAGTATTTGAAGATTTACTTGATCCTAAGTGGATAAAATTAAATAGAAAAGATGTAGCTCATTTTTACCTAGGTGTTTTTTACGGACAGCTCAAATATTTCCAAAAAAGCCTTTATCATTACAGAACGGCGGACAACCTAAAGCCTGATAACCCCAAATACCTCTTAGCCGTAGCGACCTCTATGAGACAACTCGGACTTCAAGAAGAGTCTTCGAAGCTTGTTAATAGACTTTTACGAGATTTCCCGAAATCCAAGTATTCGGGTTATGCGCGTAAATTATTCCAGCTCCCAAAACCTAAGAATGAGCAAATCCCTCTAAATATTGATCTTACTCTTCCTCCCTATATCGCTACTTTCACTTGGCTCAGAGAACAAGACCCCATTAGTTTTGCACCTGCCGAGTTCGAACTACTGCTTGGTAAATTAGAGGTTACAAGACAGTGGGACCGACTGATTGAGACACTTGAGCGCTCCCTTGACGAGCGATACAACTCTGGTCATCAAGTACGTCTCGATAAAATTTATGAAAACTACTCAAAATTGAATTATAAATATGTGCTAAATAATGCTGAATATAGTGATGCGCTATCCGAATGGTTTAAGTCGGGAGACTCCAAAACGATTCTGGCATTCTTAAGTCATCTACACCCGGCTGTTGAAATAGCTCCCGCCCTACAGCTGCTATTTGCAAAATATTTCGAAAATCAAAAAAATTACAATCGAGCCTTACCAATTTATCGTCAACTCAATCTTCAAAATCTAGAACCACCATTGAGCCAATCAGAAGTACTTGCATCAATGGGTTACTGCAACTATATGTTAAGAAATTTAGACGAAGCACTAGAGAATTATTATCAGGCATTGAATCTTGATCCTGACAATGTAAATCTACTCTTTCAATTAGCAGAGCTACTTCAGGCAAATGGTGATCTACAAAAAGCCCGACTGGTATATCAGGAAATTCAAGCTCTTAACCAAAGTGATCAAAGTGTACGTGACGCGTCATTTTATCTTCGCCAATTACAGAAAAAACCTACAAAAAAATCACAAATCAAACAGAAGGGCTAGAATTTGGATTGGTTATTTATCGGCTTAGGTAATCCTGGAGATCAATATTATTACACTAGGCATAATTATGGTTTTTTAGCCTTAGATTATTTGAGAGATTATTTCAATGCCCCGAATTATGAGTACAACAAATATCATCAAGCTGATTTTAGTACTTTCAAGCGAGATACCCTAGATGTTGGACTCCTAAAGCCTCAAACTTATATGAATAAATCCGGAGAAGCATTGATTAAATTTAAGCACCGCGTTGCCCCTGAGCAAGTTGTTGTAATTTATGACGATGTTGATCTTCCTTTTGGCAACCTACGTGTTCGCAGTAAAGGTTCTGCCGGAACGCACAATGGAGTAAAATCGATAATTCAGTCTCTGGGAACTCTTAATTTCCCTCGAATTAGATGTGGAATTAAACCCGATCATCCTGTAAATAATATGTCACAATTCGTTTTAGCTTCATTCAACAACAAAGAAAGACAGGATCTTGAAGAACTTTTTGTAGACATAGGACAGGCTGCCGAATTAATCTTGCAAGGGAAACTTCAAGAAGCCGCACAAAAATTCAATAAAAAATGTTAATTACAAAAAACTTCATACATAAGGGTGAAATTTGGAAGCTTTTCTGTTTGAATATAGCTGCCTTGTGGCTCCCTGCGCTAGGTGGTATACTGCCCAACGGCTACAAGTCACTGGATTGAGCACAAATGGATAAAGAATCAATATTCGACGAAGCAGTTGAAGAAGAAGAAATTGAGTCAAGCAGAAGCCTGACTTCTAAAAAGGTTGATGTCGAGATCACTGAAGACCCCTTTAAAGATAAGGATTCTTCAGAGATAGATAATGAAGATATCACTTTATGGAAGAAGTATAAGGCAAGTGGAGATTCCAAAATGAGGGACGCCCTCATATTGAAATACGCTCCATTTGTTAAGTACGTAGCAGGTAGAATGGCCGTCAATCTTCCAAACAATGTAGAATACGAAGACTTAGTAAGTTACGGAGTCTTCGGGCTAATGGACGCCATAGAAAAATATGATCCAGAGCGAGCCGTACAGTTCAAAACCTATGCCAAAACCAGAATTCGAGGAGCTATTCTGGATGAATTACGTGTTTTGGATTGGACACCTAGATCTGTTCGTCAGAAAGCGAAAAAGCTCGAAAAAGCGTATGCCCAACTGGAATCTCAACTTGGACGTGAAGCAAAAGATGAAGAAGTTGCTGAGTACTTGGAGATAACGGTGCAAGAGTTGCAAAAGCTCTTGGAAGAAACTAGACAATCGTTGGTACTTTCCCTTGATGAAAATGATCCTAATAGTGATCAGCCAGGTCAAAGTCGTCTAAACTTCTTTGAGGACTTAAATACTTTAACTCCTGAACAGAAGGCTACCGGCAAAGAAGTCAAAAAAATGCTGGCGGAATCGATCAATAAATTGAACGACCGCGAACGTCTGGTTATTACGCTATACTATTTCGAAGAGTTGACATCAAAAGAAATAGGCAGCATTCTTGGTGTGTCAGACTCACGAGTAAGTCAATTGCATACCAAGGCGATACTGAGACTTCGTGGCCGACTAAGTAAGATCAAACGCACCCTTCTCGAAGAATAATCACTACTGCAAAGCAATACCAAAAAACCTCTCAAGTATGCCTATAGTGTCGGTGTGCCGATAGTATAAGAAACTACTCAGCTTGTCTAATTGTGTAATCTCACGCATAATTATTGATAGATGACTGAGTACTGTGATAAAGGAGAAGGCCATGACTATAAGGCCTATAGACATACAGACATCAATTGTAGGCTCCCAATCTGTTTCCGAAGCTCGATCGCAACAACAAGGTCTTGAACAATTACACCAAATGAATCCTAACGGTGAAATTGAAGAAATTGAACGCAAAGCAAAAGAAGAAGTCAAAGAAAGTGAAGCTGAAGAAGGAATAAACCCCGATCAAGAGAAAGAACAGCAAGAACAGGAAGGCGAAGAAGTAGAATCTAATGATGAAACCGATGAAACATCCCAAGATAAGAAAGTAATTTCAGATGGCATCCGCGGTCGCAAACTTGATTTTAGGGCCTAACCAATCAGTTGAATTACATTTTGGTTATCTGCAGTTTTTGTTTCTGGCCAGAGAGACATTAATTGCGGGATTACTTGTCGTTGATGAAAATGGCTTTCCGTTAGACTTTCGCTTTTGTAAAGCCGTCAAACCAAATCCCCTTCAGCGCACTCTATATGGTGATAGCCTTGAACCTTACCTTATTGAAAGTGTTACAAAGGAACTTTTCTCTGAATTAAATGCAACACCAGTTGCTTGCTTCAGTAACTACCGATTCCCATTCTCGAGCGAAAACTTGCCATATCCGATAAGTCTCATGAAAATGGTAGAGGAAGACCTATTTGTTGAACCACTAAATGAGATCCCCTGTAATATGGAGATTAAAGAAATTGAGGAATCAATCCAATTTCAAATATACGAACCATTTAAAAGAATTCAACAAGCATTGGATATGATTCGCCAAGATGAAAGAGATGAAGTCACCGAATAGATTTTCTTTGAATAAACATTAGGGAACTAGGGAGTATTTTTATGTCACCTTCTAATGCCGAAGATGAGGATTATAAAATACAGCTAATGTCTCTCCGAACAGAATTTCTAAAACCTGAATATAATCGGATTACACCTTCTCTAGAGCTAGACCTCGATTTTCATCAAAACGATGCTCGCTTACCTTTAATGCCCAAATTGGTACTAAAAAATCCACAAATTATACAGAATCCTAAGCAAAGCTTTGTCGTTAAACTTCGTCACAAAGCCAAAAGACGTATGAGTTCAAGACCAACTGTCGAGAAAATTAATTTTGCAGATGACTCATTAGAGATATTTTTTCGAATCCCCTGGTCTAAAATTCCTGAAGATACCCAAATCTTTTATGAAGCAATTAAAGCGAATAACCCCGAATTAAATGATGAGGATATTTTGTTTCTACAATATTACCCATATATACCGCTTCATCGAATTAAAAAAACACAGTTTTTAGACAAACAACTACACGCAAGTTTTCACTTTGAACCCACAACCACCGAAGAAGTTCAGAGGCTTTACTATGTGGATCGAATTCAAAGAAAACCTGTATATATTGATCTTCCTTTATAAGTAAGACAAAAGCTTTGTAATTTATTTACATTATGACTCTAAATTGATGTTTTTTTTTGACCGATTAGCATCATATATGTCTTTGAAACCATTGTACTTCTTTGCATTTCTTTGTCTTTCGGTATTTGTCCTATTTGGGAATTGGGGTGAAGAACACCGAAAAGTAAGCCTCCTGCTCAAATCTCCGGGCAAGAGTTTGAACCATCTTGTAGAATTTAATCAGGAGGAAATTGACAAAAATACTCTTGAAGTAAGCTTTTTCTTTCAAAGTGCCACTGGTACTGAGAGTCAGTATTTCAATAAAGATAAGCGGCTTGAAATAACTTTTTATAATGTTTCAAGATCGAGATTCAAAAAATTATTACGTTATCATCCAAAGTTTTTTCGAAATATTACTCTTGCGCATGTCGGGAATCACTCCTATCGTGTCACGTTTAATCTCAAACCAAATATTATTCCCCTTCCTTTCAAGTCCAATAATCGTAAACGCGCAGTGAAATTCTCATTTAGCTCAAAGTTTGAAGAGAAACTAGGTCGTAACATATCAAAAAAACCAAGATTAAAATCTAGTACTCAAATGGGGCATTTATCTAAAACCTATCTTTCAGATAACGCAAAAACGAAGCTGATTCCTCACTACAGAAAACAGACGAAACTGAGTACTTATAATTTTCAGCGAGAAAAGGTTGAACCTGGTCTAGAAAAGTTCGAACTTCGTACCAAGTATCCTCGCAATCGAGTATATGGACTAAAGTTACACCGTAGTGTGCTCAAAGATCGCATACAAATTGGCTTTGGAGAGGACAAACTTTTAGGAACTCAGACGACGAGTGAAATTTCGAAAAGCAATGAAGCGATCGCCGCAATCAATGGATCTTTCTTCAAATCAAATGGTAATCCCATTGGGCTAATTATAAAAGATTATAAACTTTTAAGTGTTCCAGTATTTGCTAGATCATGTTTTGGTATATCTAGAGAAGGAAAAGCCTTAATAAGCCGGCCACATTTCCAAGGCGAAGTTGTAACCGAAAAAGGTATTATTAAAATGGAAGGTTTAAATCAATCCACACCTTCAGACGCCAATATCCTATTTACGCATGAATTTGGCTTAAAGCCTGCTTCGATCAAAAACAGTTACTATTTGGTATTTCAAGATAATAGTCTTCTCAAAGTAAGTAAATCCGCTCCTCTGATCCCAAGAAATGGAACAGTCTTAAGGGTTGACCGTGATCGTTACCCTTGGGTATCAAAATTGTCTGCATTATCTAGAGTGATTTTATCCTACGGATTATCGGCTCCTTGGAATTCCATGAAGCTTGCGATTGGCGGTGGTCCACAACTTTTAGATAAAGGTTCATTAGCACTGGATTATAAAGAACAATTCAGTAAAGCTATTCTTGAACAACGAGCCCCGCGAACAGCTATAGGAATTGACGATGCAGGAAATCTGATTCTTGTAGTAGTAGACGGTAGGCAAACTCTCTCAAAGGGTCTTACGATGCTAGAACTTGCGGACTTGATGCACTCCATAGGTGCTCGACAGGCTATGAATCTAGACGGAGGCGGAAGTAGTACTTTATTCTTGGATGGCAAGGTTGTCAATAAGCCTTCTGATGGACATGAACGTAAAGTTAGTAATGCTATTCTATTCATGCCATCATTTAATGAAACCAGTCAACGCTTTGCCCTAAATTAGTTTTAACTACACAAACCTAGTTCAAGAGCTTGTTTTGTGAACCTCTTAATAAATTCCTCAAAACTATTATCTCAATAGATTAATTCCTTTCCACATCTGACGAAATCCTTCCGAGGGGAGACTCTACCCTAGAAGGTATGAATCAAGCACTTATTAACATATTTAGACTACCTGGATCTTGGATTCTTGGTTTCATAATGCATCTCGGAAGAGTTACGTTACTCAGTATGCAGAGTATCTATTGGATGTTCCGTGGAAAAATTTTCCGTAATCACTTCTGGCAGACTTTGAATCTTGTGGGAGTCCAATCATTACCATTAATTAGTTTCACAGCATTGTTTTCTGGAATGGTCCTTGTGGTTCAAGTCGGTAATCAGTTCATGGACCTTGGTGCCGAATCATACATCGGAGGAGTTGTGGGCCTAAGCTTAACAAGGGAACTTAGCCCACTAATGGTAAGTATTATTTTGGCCGCCAGGATAGGTTCTTCAATGGCTGCCGAACTTGGTACTATGAAAGTAACCGAACAAGTAGATGCGTTAGAGGTAATGGCGACTAATCCAGTACAATACCTCGTTGTTCCGCGGGTACTAGCATGCTGCTTTTTTACACCTGTACTAGTAATATATTCAAACGTAGTCGGAATATGTGGAGGCTGGGCAGTTGCTATTGGTCAAATAGGTGTTAACCACAGTTTATTTGTTGAAAGTTTAATCCAAATGGTAAGCAATTATGACTTTTTTTCAGGCTTATTAAAAAGTATAGCTTTCGGATTTATTGTTGCGATAATAGGTTGTTATAAAGGACTCTCTACAGCAGGTGGCGCAAAGGGCGTGGGTACTTCAACCACCCAATCTGTAGTCATAATAATAACGAGCATACTAGTTTTTAATTACTTCTTTTCATTGGCCTTCTTTACTTACTTAAGATTGATAGGACGCATGTAATGAACAAGCCGATTATCACGCTAAGTAATGTCTACAAAAGCTTTGAAGATAAACATGTTCTTCAAGGTCTTGATTTAACAATTTATGCTGGTGAAACGTTCGTTATCTTAGGACCGTCAGGTTGCGGAAAGAGCGTTAGTCTAAAGATTATTACAGGTTTACTAAAGCCAGATGCTGGTAATATTTTCGTAAAAGATAAGTGTATTAACTCTATGAACGAACGCGAACTCAATAACATCCGAATGGATTTTGGCATGTTGTTTCAGAATGCCGCCCTATTTGATAGTTTGACAGTAGGTGAAAATGTCTCATTTGGACTTAAAGAGCATGGTAATTATTCTAAAAATGAAATTGCAGAAATCGTTGAGGAAAAGCTTAGCATGGTGGGTCTACCGGGTATATCAGCAAAGATGCCCTCTGAACTTTCCGGTGGTATGCGAAAAAGAGTAGGTCTAGCTAGAGCCATCGCATTAAAACCAAAAATAATTTTTTACGACGAACCAACTACCGGACTCGATCCCATAATGTCGACTGAAATTGATATGTTAGTCCTGAAGCTACAGCAAGAACTAAAAGTTACCTCTGTTGTCATAACCCATGACATGAAGTCAGCATTCCGCATTGCAGATCGAGTAGGTTTACATTATGAAGGAAAACTTTGGGAGGTCTCAACTCCTCAAGAGTTTCAACAGTCAGAAAACCCCTTTGTACAAAAGTTCATCAGAGGAGAGCCACAAGAATTGGATGACCTATCTAAGGAAACCAATAAAGGAGCTAAAAAATGAAGCGAGAGCTAATTGAACTTAAAGTCGGCATAGTAAGCTTTTTAGCCCTAATTTGCGGTGTAGCACTATTGCTTATAGTCGAAGATACGAATCTTTTACAAAAGAGCTATTCAATCAATGTGGGTTTTACAGACGCTGCGATGTTGCTAGAAGGCTCCAATGTAAACATGTCTGGTGTGAAAATCGGTCGAGTGAATGGTCTATATATTAATCTTAAACCAAGCCAGGAATATAAAGTAATAGCCAACCTCGAAATTAATACTGAACATAACATACCACTAAATTCAACGTTTACAATTGGCTCCAGTGGGCTATTTGGAACAAATTATGTGAAGATAGACCCACCTGCGATAATCCCCGATGACCAGATGCAATTTATTTCAAGAAATTCTGATAAAGTCTTTCTTGGATCACAACCTGAGAGCTTTCAAGACCTTGTCGTTCAAGGAAAGTCAGCCTTAGAGAAAGTGGAAAGAATTTTAGGGCATGTCGAATCTGTGGTAGGAGACGCTCCAACGAAGGCTAGTTTTAAAAAAATTGTTAAAAACCTTGAAGCTAGTACAGGACAAGTTGATTTATTTTTGACGGATTTAAGACAAGAATTTCAGAGTATCTCAGTAGATGTTCTATCAATAACTTCTAATTTAAATCAAATTTTAGTGGCTAACAGAAGCTCCGTAAAACAATCAATCAAAAATCTAGCTTATTTAAGTCAAGATATGCGCGAAATCACTCGTCATAACAAACATAAAATAGACAATATTGTAGACCGTATCGATGAAATTACACTTTCGGTTGAAGATAATGGAGGTCTAAAAAATTCACTGAGAAAAATACGAGGTAATTTTGAGAAGTTAGGTGAAAATATGGAAGCCGTGTCTCAAAAAGCTCGCGAGATTATAGAAAACCCAGAGTTAGAAGAAAAAATTCACGAAGCAATTGGATCCGCTACAACGGCAGCCGACGCTCTAACGGATATTAAAAGAGACTTATATTCAACAAATACTACATTCACATCACAAGTACTCTATAGCGCTAAAAATGATCATTACGAAAGTAATTTTTACCTTGATACTGAATTCAAAAATAAATATCTGCTTAAAATGGGCATCGAAAACTCTGAAACCGATAGTGGTTTATCTCTTTTTCAAGGTGGTATGAAACAATCTGACATAACTCTTCGAGCCGGGATCTTAGAGGACAAGTTTGGTCTGGGAATCGAAAAAGATATCATGGATAACAAAATGACTATTGGCCTAGAAACATATGATCTTAATGATCCGGCGTACAGAGCCTTTACTCAATACCACTGGCGTGATGGTTCCTCATTAATGATGCGAATTGATAAAATCAACAAAAATGAAGACCGAGATGTAATGGTAGGCGTCTCACACCGATTCTGATAAAACATACAAAAAGTATTAAATTTGGCAAACTTTTGTTGTATCCGCTTTGGTGGTTATATATAATACTGGCTAAATGTACCATTACTCGACGCCAGGACTATAATGCAATATCTAGCAGCCACCTTAGTCATTTTTTCCATCAGTTTTCATAGCCTTTTTGCAAAGGATCTAACCTATTCTCCGACCGCGCCAATGGAGAACAGGGAGACACAAGCTAAGACAATTAATTTAAGTAAGAATTCAAATTCTAAATCGAAAATTAACAACAATCCAAGCAATCAAATTGAAAAAGTTAAGAACAAAAAAGCTGGAAAAGGTCCTTTAATCACAGATATTAGTATAAGAGGTCATGCAAATACCGCCCCACAAGTGATTAAACTTGCGGTGGGGTCAAAAGTTGGGGAACGCCTAAGTAAGGATCAAGTATCTGATGACATCAGTGCGATCTATAAATTAGGATATTTTCAAAGCCCCCCAAGACCATCTACTGAGCCATTTGGCGCCGGTATTAGACTTGTTTACAATGTAATCGAGAATCCGGCTGTTGAAAGTCTGAAGATTAAAGGAAATACGCTGATACCAACAGAAGTTATTCAGGAAAGTATGACAACTCAGATTGGATCCGTTTTGAATATTCGACAGTTATATGAAGATCTGTCCACGATCAGCAACTTATATCGCAAGAAAGGTTTCATTTACTCGGGTATATATAATCCTGGCAAGCAAGTCTCTATTGAAGGTACTCATATTACCGTCAATATTAAAGAGTCTCGTATCAACCGTATCCGCTTTGAAGGTAATAAGAAAACAAGAGACTATGTGATAATGCGAGAGCTCCTGATGGAAGAAGGTCAAGTTGTAAATCGGGAAAGGATCTCCGATTCATTACGAAACCTGCGTAATCTTGATTTTTTTGAATTAGAGCAGCCAGAAATTATTCTTAATCCGGATACGGGAGATACGGATGTAACCTTAAACCTTCAAGATGTTAAAACAGGAACTGCAAGCTTTGGTGGCGGATATAGCTCAATTAATGGCTTCATTGGTTTCGTGGACGCTACAGAAAGAAACTTTCGAGGTAAAGGACAAGCTTTACGAGTAAAAACTCAGTTTGGTGGAGAGCAAGCATACGAGTTAGCTTTTACTGAACCTTATTTCAAAGGTCGAAAACAAGCAATCGGAGGAAGTCTATTTCGCAGCATATTAGATCGTGACGACATCCGTAATCAATCATTATTTGCGAGGTTCGAAGAACGTAGAGAAGGGTTTTCACTTTTTACCACACAGCGAAAAAGAAAAGATGAAAGTTTAACGTATAGATTTATTGATGAAAGAATTAAAACAGATCTTATCGCTGGTAACCCCTCAAGCCTTTATAATGATCATCAACAGACTATAGGCATCACTTGGATTATGGATAAGAGAGATAATTTCCAATATCCAACCAAGGGCTATAGACATAGCGTTACGTTTTCAACTACAGGTGGACTACTAGCTGGAATCAATAACTTCAACAAGTACAGTTATGAATATCGCAGATATTGGCAAAACAATTTTATTAAAAGAAACACACTCGCCTTAAGGGTGAAGGGTGGACTTGCGCAAGAACTAGACGGCTTTATTCCTTACATCGATCTATGGTCAGTTGGTGGCTCCAACTCAATTCGAGGGTATGAAGATAGAGAATTCGTTGGTGAGAAGATGTTTTATTCCAACCTTGAAATGCGTTATAAAATTTCTAAGCAATTTACTGCCGCACTGTTTACCGACATTGGTTCTGCATGGGATGGTGTCGCAAGCTTCGATCTTCGTTCAGCCTTTGGAGTAGGGATTCGCTTCAAAACGCCTCTGGGACCTTTTCGTCTCGATTTTGCTAAGGCTACCGATCGAAGTAGTAATCAGGTACACTTCGGTATTGGCAGTATGTTTTAGGCAAAAGCTGATTAGTTTCGTATCAATAGGAAGGCACAATGGTTGTGGATCAGGCAACTCGAGAATGGGCACAGCACAAAAACAATTCCTGTGGACGACAATTCGAGAAACTCAGAGTCTTGGTTAAATCTGCCTTCCAAACTTTTAAGACTACCGGAAAAGAAGGCTACTTTTTAGTAAATCGGGCTGGATATATTCAGGAATCATCACCAGATCCTCTGGAATTTTGCTACAGAACTATTCATATACCAGATGTTGAAGCATTTACCAAACTCAGCATATATGCGTTCTTAGGAGGATCCATAAAAAATCTAGCCCCTAGAAAAATTTACCGACTGGTTCGCAAATTCAGATTAGATAGTGCCCATATATTCTATGATGATGAACCTGACTCGGTTCAAATTATTACACCTATAATCCGTGATTCAAAAATTAGTAATGACTTTATTACAGAAGTTCATGAACTTAATATTTGGATACCGGAACTACAAGACCGTTTTTTTCAAAAGCGCGAACAAACTGTACAATTTGAAAAGGTTGCCTTTAGTAGCGATTCTGAAAAGAAACGAGCTCTGAGTATTGAGTTAGAGTTTAGCTCCCAACAGATTCGTAATCACTCCTCTCCGGCCGTTGAGATGAAAGGTCTAGCGGACACCTTAGAAATGGAAGTACTCCGAACTATGAGTCAAAAGCTGAACAAACCTAATCCTGGTAGTTTTATTGGCTCGGGTAAACTAGAAGAAATCATGGAAGCTATCGAAGAGGACGATTACACTCATTTATTTTTCAATTGTGATATACCATCTAGATTCAAACGTGAATTAGACACACAAAGTATGCTAACAGTTTGGGATCGCACTGACCTTATACTAGAAATCTTTCGAGTTAGAGCTCGAACAGAAAGAGCAAGACTCCAGGTAGAACTTGCAAGTCTACATTACCGAGGTGAAGATGCTATTCGACGACAACTGGATGATCCTCAATTTGCCAACGCAATGGCATACGAAGCTTATCGCGACAAGCTTCGTCAAAGACTTACTGAAAAGAAAAAAAATATCAAACAAGATCTTGAAAAATTAAAAAGACAAGATTCGGAAAGACGGAGTACCCGAGAGCTTAGCTCTCCGACTTCTATTGCTTTAATAGGATATACCAATGCTGGCAAATCTAGTCTGTTTAACGAATTTTTAGGAAAAGAAGAAGTTGCCACGGAAAACCTCTTATTCAAGACCTTAGACACTACTACTCGCAATCTTGAAATATCGCAGCAAACCGCTTTTTTGATAAGCGATACCGTTGGATTTATTCAGCAAATGCCTGAACATCTAAAAGAAGCATTCCATACGACTCTAGCTGAAAGTAAGCTATCTAGTCATTTACTAATTCTATTAGATCCATTCAGTATTCCAATTAAACAGCAAAAGGAATGCATCATTGAAACTATGCAAGCGATTGATCGACTGGATCAAGCTAATTGGTTTTGGATCGTTAATAAAGTAGACCTTTTGAGTGAACACCAGATTGATGAGATTAAACAAGATTTCGAAATTGATTTATTTATTTCTGCTCATGACCCAGACTCAGTTGTTGAGCTTAAAGAATATATTGTAAATCGTATCTCCAGCAACAGGCGTACGGTTAATCTAGAATTAGACTATTCAATGAATAATCAGATCCATACATTAAAGAAAATAGCCACAATTATTGAAGAACCTAAATATGATCACGATTGGATTCGCTTAAAAGTCAGTTTTCCTTTTGGAGATGAATACAAAATAGAGCAATTGTTTGGAGCATCTCTTGAAGAGCTTGGCGTAGAAGACGCTGACTGAGAGCAGCAATGAACTTAAGTCACTCTTTTCAAGCTTGGAAAAGATGATCCAATTTTAGGTCTAAATCACCCTCAGCAAATCGACGATTTTCCATGGTTTCCCAAGTTTCAATTGAACCGTCTCGTAAATGTAAAACTTTCTCAGTGTGTTCTGCCACATCCCTCTCATGCGTAACCATAATTATGGTTTTTCCAATTGAATGTAAATATTGAAGTATTGCCAATATATCCTGACCCGTTGAAGAATCTAAATTTCCTGTGGGCTCATCTGCCATGATTATTGATGGGTTATTCAACAATGCGCGAGCAATTGCTGCTCTCTGGCATTGACCACCACTAATTTGATTAGGACGAAAATGCAATCTCTCTCCCAAACCAATCGCATCTAATAATTTCACTGCCCTATCATAATTTTCATCAGCCGTACCACAATACCGACTTGGAAGTAATACATTCTCTAGTACGGTGTTGTGGGGTACTAAATAAAAAGCCTGAAAAACAAAACCTATTTCAGTATTACGAACCCTAGATAGACTATCATCGTCCAAATCTGCTATCTCTCTGTCACGAAGTAGATAGCTACCTCTAGTTGGCTTATCCAATCCGCCCAATATATGCATCAAAGTACTTTTACCCGACCCCGATGGCCCCATTATAGAAACGAAGTCACCATGATTGATTTCAAAATTCAACCCCTTCAATATCTTAAATTCTTCTGTATCACTATAATAAGATTTTTCTAGATTTTGAATTTTAAGTATGGGTGTTCTTGTTTTCATAATTTGTCCAACTGACAGCGGAGCGCCGGCGAAGTATAATGTCATAGATAAAGCCATGCAAGTAAGGAGACACAATGCCACTAGATAAAGAAAAAATTCGTGCAATGATTAGAGAAAAAGCTGGGATCAAGAACGGCGGACCTAGCCCTGCATTTCCAGAAGTCAATCTTGAAAGTATGACAATAGAGGGTGTAGAGGTAGATTTCTGTCCTAAAAGTCACGGTGTTTGGCTTGACCATGGTGAAGCGGCTGATATTGGTGAAGGAGTACAAGACTTTCCTGATTTTGCATGGTCCTGGAGTCAACGTAAAGCAAGCTCAAAAAATTCACCAAGATATCCTGAAAATAAAATGTGGGAACTTCCATATGATAAAGATCATGAATTGAAAGTCGACTACTGTGAAAAAAGTAAAGGCATCTGGTTAGATGCCAGTGAGATATCCACATTAGAGATAATTATGGCTAATAAAACTTGCCCTAATCAAAGACTTTACAAGCTGTACGACGACATGAAAAAGAACGGGTACATTTGCGTCTCATAGTAATGATTAATTGATTTAATCAACCATTGAGACATAATTAACCAAAAGTTATCTTCTCTCAAGATAACGTTTGATCGCAACTTTACCAAGTGCTCTGATAGCCTCTACTTTACTAGGAGTATTAACCCGATTAGTCTTTAGGTATGTTGCCAGAATTTCACTGAGCTCTGTTGACTTAAGGCGCACAAGCTCCTGTATAGTCGCCTTCTTGATATTCTCATCTTTGCTTTTATAAAGAATAGACTTAAGCAGCTCTACGCGATTAATAGACTTTTTATTCTGAAGTTCATCGATCACGATATCAACAACCTCTTGATGTATTACTTGACTTGTTCCAGTCTTGTTATGTAGAAGAGCTAAGTTACGATTACTAATGCGTGTAGTATTTTCATCAAATAATGGAAAGATGTCCTTTAAAATTGATTCTGCCATTTGATTATTCTCCTTGATCTGACCCGCGTACCTTCATAATATATCGGCAAATAAGGACAAAAACCTTAATTTTTAGCTATTTTTTGTATGCTTATAGGCTGAAACACTGATTAAGAGACCAATCTAGACCTACGGAATATTCAAGATTTAAGATCTAAAATTTTCTTAACATCCTGAGCCTGATCCAATCTACCCACTAACAAACATTCGGCAGTATCTACCACCATCAAATCAGAAACTCCTACAAGAGCTATAGATTTTGAGTCTTCTGTAGACGTCAGATTTCCATATGAATCAACCACAAATAATGAGAAGTCCTTACTGAGCTTTACATTCTTATTTTCATCGCCATCATGTACTTGAAACAGAGAATAAAAACTACCAACATCAGACCAACCAACATCACAGGGAATCATGCTAATTTGAGATGATTTTTCCATAACTGCCACATCAATAGCAATTGATTGTAGTTGACTGTAAACTTTATCAAAGTCTGGGGTATCAATCTTGGAGTTTAACTCCATAAGCCCTTTATGAAGCTCAGGACAGTGAATCGACATTTCATCGATTAATTGTTGAGCCTTAAAGATGAACATTCCTGCATTCCAAGCATAATTTCCAGTATCTAAGTAAGATTTAGCTGTATCTAAATCGGGCTTCTCTACAAACTTTTTAACTTCGAAGGCTTCAAATTCAAATCCTTCATGAACTTTACCCCTGTGTATATACCCATAACCTGTCTCGGGATAGGTAGGTGTTATCCCAAGAGTTACAATCCTGCCTTTTTTAGCCAATCTGATACCGTTCTGCAATACGGTCAAAAATCGTGATTCTTTCTTAATGTAATGATCAGAGTGTAATGAAACTATCAAAGCCTCTGGATCGCGCTTCAATGCGACCAAAGCGGCTAGACCAAGTGCAGGTCCAGTATTACGTCCAACCGGCTCCATCAATAAATTTTTGTTTGGAATTTCTGGTAACGACTCTTTAACTAACTTTTCAAAATTAAAATTGCTAGAGATCAGAATTTTATCTTGGTCGACTATAGGTAAAACTCTATCAAATGTTTCTCTGATCATAGTCTTTTGTGAGAACAATGATAAAAACTGTTTCGGCTTCTTATTTGTCGACATTGGGTAGAAACGACTTCCCACCCCTCCTGCCATAATAACTGTAAAAACCGACATCTTTTACCTACTCAGTGCGATTTACTAAACATCAATTCGGCTAGATAAGTACGGTCAATTACTCGATAGTCCCGAGGAACTATCTGGCCAGTCGTAACATATGAAATATCTCGAGTATTCTTTTGCAAAATACTTAACATTGGACCGTATGTTGAAGTCTCGTCAAGTTTCGTAAATAAAAGACTATCAACACCTAAATGATTAAAAGCCTTGATGGTTTCGATCATATCTTTGTAACGTGATGTTGCCGACATACAGAGATGAATCTCAGCATTCATTGAATCCGGCAAAAAATTCTTAAGACACGATATTTGCATTTTACTTTTAGGACCCCTGCCAACAGTATCAATCAGAATGACATCTTTGTCCGAATGTTTCCTAAGTGCTGGTAAAATCTCTTCAGGCCGAAAAACCACCTCTAAATCCGCTTTAATGCCTTGAGCATAATATTTGATTTGTGAAACTGCACCAACCTTGAAGGTGTCTATTGTTATTAATGCTACCCGATATGAACTATTTTCATCAGAACTCAAACAAGTGGCCAACTTGGCTATCGTAGTAGTCTTTCCCACTCCTGTTGGACCAACAAAAACCATCACTTTTGGCGAAGACGAAGCTTCTGTCTTTAAACTTTTGAAGATCGATGGTCTAATTTTAATCGTATCTCTATATCGACTTTGTAAAGCTTCTTTCAATTCATCAACAGACCAAGCATGACGTGGCTTCTCCGATACAATATTGGCTAATACTTTGATGTATGTAGAAATCAAATCTCGATCGAATTCACGATCGATCAACAATTTTTCTAAAGTAGCTAGTGATTCCTTCGTGGTTTGCTCTTCATAAGAAATAGAAACGTCTAAATCTTCAGATGACTCAATATCAGAATCATTCAAACGGAGAAAGTCTTTAGCTGTTTTAGAACTATCGAGGCTAGATTTATGAAGTAGCTGTTCAGTGCTAATAGAAAGCCCAGACTCCAAATTACTATTTTCAATGGGAGCGATAGACGAAGAGTCCTGCAGAGATTTAGATGGCTTCACTTTAACCGGTGACTGCATCATAAACTGACGCAATTCTTTGAGACCCATACGAATCTGCTTCATCTCAGACTTTAACGCATCAATATCCTCGTTGGAATTATTTGATTCAATGCCTGCGAGTGCTTTCGATCGATTACCTGAAATTTGGAATTCAGATTTAGTACGATTTGGAGCCTTTGGTAACTTCTTCAAACTATTACTGTCGTTAGATAAGAAAAGATCGTTTAATAATTGATTTGCCTGATCGTTATGTAGGTCTTGGGGCTGCCCTTTAGATTTCACCAACCCTAATGTGCTTAGAAGTTTTTTCTGTTTATCATCGGCAGCCGCTAAATTATCTGATTGAGCTCCCTTAAGTAATTGATCAAGAAATTCATTACCGGATACCATTCCACGAGTCCGAGTATTAGATTTTGCCTTAGACTTTTTCTTTGGACAAACTGCTACTACCTCATACTTCCGAGTACCCATGAAACCAAAGAAGCCACCTTCAACAAATTCTCGAGTAGAGATAATTCTTCCGTCATCGCCAAAATCCTTCTTGATTTCTTCCAAGACAGCATTCATTGAAGTGGCAACATACCTTTTCCTATCTGGATGCTGTGTCGTCATGACTTACCTCGAACAAAAAAAGATATGAAACTCTGAAAGAAATTCATCGCAGACCCTTTTTTCTTCATCTGCTTGGATGTTTGAGAATATTCATCTACTATTTTTTGAAGGCACAAACTTGCTTTACATTCTGGATATAACTTTGAGTATGGCTTTTGCCCGCGGACTGCCTTTGACACATGCTCATCTTCCAAAATATAACCCTTATATTTAATATCTCGCTGCAAAAATTGAGTAGTAACCGTCTTCATTCTACTTGCAACACCTACAGCCTCTTTTGCTGAAGCACATCTATTTACAACTAGCGAGATTTCAGGGTATGAACCCTCCCTCTGGTTCATTGCTTTAATGATTCCGTAAGCATCTGCCATAGAGGTTGGCTCAGGTGTCGAAACTAATAGAACCTCATTTGAATACTGTAAAAAATCTAAAACATTGGGAGACAAGCCTGCTCCAGTATCAATTAGTAGAATATCTGTGTATTGACGAATCTTTTTAAGCGACTCAAAAATACGACTTCTTCTGTCAATCTCAAGGTCAGCCAAGCCCATTATTCCTGAGCCTCCAGCTATTAATTTCACATTTTCAGTTACGGATGTTACGGTTTGAAGAAGATCTTTACGACCCTCAATCACGTGATAAAGTGTATATCGAGGACGCACTCCCAAAATAACATCCATATTTGCCATACCCATATCAGCATCGAGGACCATTACCTTTTTACCTCTACGTCCCAATTGAAGTGCAAGATTTGCAACAAGATTAGACTTCCCAACACCACCCTTACCAGAAGTGACAGCTAGCGTCAAACAATTGTCATTTTCCAAAAAAACATCATTTACATTCATTGCTTGCATGAGTCACCCCAATTACTACTGAATTAAATCCATCATTTTCTCTACAAAATTTGATTTTCCAACATTAGATGCCACTCCAGTTAATCGATAAGCTAGCCGCGTAATACTTACTGCGGCTTCAGAGTGAGGACACTCTTTGAGAAGAATTTTCTGACTCCGATTAACAGCTTGTACCTCAGAGCTTTGCTTTATAAAACTTGGCATAATAAGTTCACGACCCAAGAACTTACGAACAGCTAGTTTCATTTTATTCTCCACTCCTTTGGCCTCTAAAGTGGAATTACATCGATTCGGCACTAAGTGAATATTACAATTACTATTCAGTTCGTGACACGTTTTTATCAAACCATATGCATCCGCCAGAGCTGTTGGCTCAGGTGTGGCTATAACAACTACATCATGAGCTATCTCCAAGGCGAGTTGGACGCCCCTACCTATACCTGCACCAGTATCGATTACAAGATAGTCCTCCTCAGCAGCGTAGAACATTAATTCGCGAAAGAATCTATCCATTCGCTCCTGGTTCAAAGTTAGCATATCTTCATTCGCCGAAGCGCAGGGCAATATTTTCACTCCACCTGGTCCAACTAAACAAATATCATTTAATCTAGAATTTCCTAAGATTACGTCCTCAATACCTAATTCAGGATCTAAACCCATTGAGACGCAAACATTCCCGAGCCCAAAATCACCGTCAAGGAGTAAAACTTTTTTACCAAGATCTGCTAATTTAATAGCCAAATTTGTGCTAACAGTAGTTTTTCCTACTCCCCCCTTACCGGAAGTGACAACTAAAATCTTCAGTTTTGAACTTATCATTCGCTTGAAGCCTCCACTCCAACACTACCTACATTGTCAACTTGTACATCCATCACAATCTCATTAAACGAAAGTACCACAAGCTGCGGAGCAACTCTCTCTACTAAATTCTTAAAATGAAAACGTATAACTGGTGAACAGATAAGCACAGGTGTATTCCCTTGAACCAACATTTTTTCTATTTCGGCATTTAAATTGTCAAAAAACTTTTGCGCATTCTCTGGATCTAGAGCTCCATGGATAGCTCCAGAGCGCTGTACCTGTTCCGCAAATTGCTGCTCAAGAGTAGGAACCAATGTAATCACTTTCAGTGTATTATCAACTGTATATTCCCTAGTAATTTGACGAGCTAAACCGGCTCTTACATGCTCAACCAGTTCATTAATATCTTTGGCATGCTCTACAAAATCTGCAACGACTTCAAGTATGGACGTTAGGTTCCTGATAGAAACTCCCTCATGAAGCAAAGATTGCAAAACCTTCTGAACTAGGCCCAGTCTAGCTGTTGCCATATCAGGAATTGCCGCATCAACTACAGCCGGATACTGCTCTTTGAGTTTTTCAACTAACTGTAAAGTTTCTTGTCTACCAAGTATCTCTGAGGCATAGCTTTTTATAAGTTCCGTCAAATGGGTCGCCACAACTGAGGGCGCATCTACTACCGTGTAACCAGCAAGTTCAGCGTCTTCACGAGTTGTTTCTTCAATCCATATTGCTGGTAACTTGAAAGCAGGCTCCACCGTATCAATACCTTCCACTCTGTGAGAAACCATTCCGGGGTCCATTGCCAGAAAGCGGTCAGAGTAAATCTCACCTTCACCAATCTCAATCCCTTTCAATTTTATAGCATAAGAATTAGGAGCCAATTGCATATTATCGCGAATTCTTACTGCCGGGACAACTAATCCGAGCTCCATTGCGATCTGACGCCTGATCATTTTCACTCGATTTAGTAAGTCTCCTCCTTGATTTGGATCCACCATCGGGATAAGGCCATATCCAATCTCTAACTCTAAAGTGTCTACACTTAATAAACTACTAACATCTTCAGGACCGGTATCAGACTCAGAAGATGCCTGCCCCTCTTCGCCCGACTCTTCTGAAGAATGTTCTCCATCCCCAGCTCCATCTCCGGGTCCCCGAGGCTCTGTACTAGGGTCTTCAGGAGTTCCACGCCAGTGCCTAATTAACTGCGGAATATCCATCATGTAGTAAGCCATAGTGAACAAAATCCCAGACATCAGGATGAATGGTACTTTTGGTAATCCTGGAATTAAGGCGAATAACATGAATACGCCAGATGTTATCAATAAAACCTTTGGCTTAGCTGTTAATTGGCTAACAACCTCATTTCCTAAGTTTTCTTCAGAAACTGCTTTAGTAACAACAATACCGGTAGCTACCGAAATCAACAGCGAAGGCACTATACTCACCAAACCATCACCAACAGTCAATAAAGTGTAGGTAGATAAAATCTCACTAATTGAATTAAATTGACCAGATAGCCACCCAATAATAACTCCACCAATTATGTTAATTAGGGTGATTATGATACCAGCAATAGTGTCACCTTTTACAAACTTACTCGCACCATCCATAGCTCCATAGAAGTCTGCTTCTTTGGATATTTTTTCACGTCGATCACGAGCCTCATTCTCTTCTATGAGCCCTGCATTCAAATCCGCATCTATGGCCATCTGTTTACCGGGCATCGCGTCCAATGTAAATCTTGCTGCGACTTCCGCTACTCTCTCAGAACCTTTGGTAATAACCATAAACTGAATCAAAACTAAAATGATGAAAATAATAAAACCAACAATGTAGTCTCCACCTACCACAAAATTTCCAAAAGACCGAACAACTTCACCATCAAAATCAGGTCCTTCAAGTAAAATTAATCTGGTCGACGAAACATTTAGAGCCAACCGAAAGAGTGTTGTCATAAGAAGTAGAGTCGGAAAAACGGAAAACTCTAAAGTGTCCTCTAAGTAAGTTGAGGAAAGGACCAGTACAAGCCCGACAGCAAGGTTCATTGCCATAAAAATATCCAACAATGCCGATGGCAGAGGCACTATCAACATCACAACAATGCCAACCAATGCCACAGCACCGAGCAAATCAGATTGCTCACGAATCTTGCTCAAGTCAGGAAACACTGAGAAGAAACTTTTTGATTGATCTTGACTGGATTCTTGGGACATTCAGCAAGTATAGGCTTTGCAGTATTTCATGTAAACAAATTTTGTCTTTTTTTGTGTGTTTTTGTACTAGTATGGTGCTTTATGTACGATTTTCATTGATTTTATGCATATCCACATATTTTTGTTTATTTTTGCTTAATTATTTTTCCAAATTTGTCGATGGTTTACTGAAAGTGCCTAACATGGGAATTTTATTGTATGAGAAGCTGGATGTATCTGAAAATTGTCTTACCTTTCTTAGACTTTACAGTCAATACGCCCTATGCTAAACTCCATCGTGAAGTCTCCCACCAACCTTCCCAGTACGAAGTTTAAGAGTAGTTCTATGGAGACAATTGACAGCTTAACTAAATCCCTCGGATCACCTACGTCACCTGATTTAAGAAAACTTAAACAGGCCACAGAGGATTTCGAGCAGATATTTGTGAACATGATGCTCAAAGAGATGAACAAGGGGTTAGGGAAAACTGGCTTCCTCGACGGCGGAGACTATGAGAAAGCTTTCAAGGATATGTTGGTGGATGAGAGAGCAAAGCAAATGTCAAAGAACGGCAGCTTTGGATTAGCAAAAATGATGTACAAACAATTAGAGCAACATGTGATGGCGCCATTAACCGGTAGTAGTAAACCAGCAAATTTATCAGTTCCCACAAAGGAAAAAGACGCTGGTGATAAAGTTTCTCCGGAAATCAACCCGTCAGACTTAGCTCGCCAAATCGCGTTGGAGAAGTTGACATATGATTATAGGCGTCCCCAAGGAAATCAAAAATAATGAAAATCGCGTTGGATTAACTCCATCTAATGTAGAGGTTTTAACGCATCAGGGACATACCGTTTATGTACAACGAGACGCAGGGGTAGGAACAGGCTTCAGTCCTGAAAAGTATATCAATGCTGGAGCAAGCCTACTTGCTACAATTGATGAAGTTTATTCCAAAAGCGATATGATCGTTAAAGTAAAGGAGCCTATCGAACCAGAATACGAACTTCTGCGTGAGAATCAACTTCTATTTACCTACCTCCATTTAGCCGCTGACAAAAAATTAACTGAGGTTCTTTTAGAAAAAAATATGGTAGGTATCGCATAGGAACCCGTTACGGATAAGATGGGTGGATTACCAATACTCAACCCTATGAGTGAACTCGCCGGTAGATTAGCCACTCAAATTGGCGCAACTCTATTGCAAAAGGCTAACGGAGGTCGTGGTATCCTTCCAGGTGGAGTCCCTGGTGTACTACCTGCCAAATGTGTAGTTTTGGGAGGCGGAATCGTAGGTTTTAATTCTGCACAAATGGCTATTGGCTTAGGGATGGACGTAACTATTATGGATGTTAGTCCAGAGCGAATGAGATATCTTTCCGAAGTAACGAACGGCCGCCTGAAAACCTTAATGTCTAACCGTAGTAATATTATTCAACAAATCAGTTCAGCTGATCTCGTAATAGGTGCCGTATTAATAACCGGCAAGAAAGCGCCTAAACTTATTACTAGAGATATGCTTCAATATATGCAGAAAGGTACAGTCATTTGCGATGTAGCTGTTGACCAGGGCGGCTGCTTTGAAACAACTAAACCTACCACTCATGCAGAGCCCACTTATGTGGTAGATGGAATTGTGCACTATTGCGTCGCAAACATGCCAGGAGCAGTACCTCTAACAAGTACTTATGCTCTCACAAATGTAACTCTACCATACGTTGAACAACTAGCAAAAAGTGGTGAGAATGCCTTACTTAGCTCTAGACCGATACAAGATGGTCTGAATGTATATAAAGGCTTGTTAACATGTCAGCCTGTGGCTGAAGCACATGATTTAAAGCATACACCAATTAGTAAGATTTTGGATATTCAGTGATTCTAACTCTTCAACTCGTAATAGCATGTAGCCTTGTGATCTACAGTGGTATGAAGATCACCGAAAAAGGTGATCAATTGGAGGATGTAGTAGGCATTTCAGCCGGTATTGTTGGTACAGTGCTATTGGCTGCTACTACTTCACTTCCTGAGTTCGTAGCTACTTTTAGCTCAATCTATTACTTAAATGCACCACAATTAGCCCTCGGTAATATCTTCGGCTCTAATACTTTCAACTTGGTCATCTTAGCAATATTAGACTTGTTTTTTATCAAAGAAATTATCTATCGAAAAGCACCTGTGTCGGTTCTTAAAGCCCTTGCTGTTGGACAGATTATGACGGGTTTCGCACTCGCGGGAATATATCTGAATGGCAGCAATTATATTATGAGTGTAGCAATATCTGAAAAACCTATGTTTCTAATGAGCTATTTTTCATTGATGATTCTGTTAACGTACCTACTGACTTTCAAAAGTACCACAGAATCTGATCCGACTATCGATGCTGATTCTGAAGATGAGGTTGAATTTCAAGAGGATAAATCTCCGATTTCACCGACTCGGTTAATTACTGAATTCATTTTTTTTGCAATCCTAGTTGTGGGGTCCGGCATCTGGTTAACCTATGTTTGCGATGAGGTCGCAGCGGTTACAGGTCTTGGAACTACCTTTATCGGATCCATATTACTGGCATTCGCTACCTCTCTACCAGAGGCCACAGTGTGCACTGTGGCGGCTAAACTTGGTGCTTTCCATCTCGTCTTTGGTAATGTCTTAGGTAGTAATATTTTTAATTTATTTATTCTCGGTCTTGCCGATTTCTCTACCCCCAACGTCGCAATGCTTTCTGTGAAAGATGTGCAACTAAATTTTGTGACCGGTTTCGGTTCCTTAATAATGTCTTCGATAGTTATATTTGCTATGTTTTATAGGGGTAGTAAAAGAAGCTCAAGATTGATATCCGTGATCTTGTTTGCAATCTACATGGTGACCTTCTACATCATGTTTTTACAGCAACAAATACCTTATTAGTCGATACTTTGTGAACTAAATATTTCAAACATGATTACTTAAAAAGTTCAATAGTTTAATTCTTGGAGGAATGAAATGTGTGAGGAAGCCGCTGTTAAAGAAACTAGTGGAGAAACCAAT
>JAYZAC010000034.1:0-7823 GCA_036339875.1 bacterium
ATCAATAAGAAGATTTAAGTTATCGGTACCAAAATTTAAGATCATCTAATATCCACCCATCCAGCTCATAATAAAATACGAACATTGAAAATAAATAAGTAAACCGCAAACATCAATAAATGTAGTCACTAAAGGTCCTGATGCAATTGCAGGATCAATATCAAGTCGATTAAATCCTACTGGAATAATTATTGAGCATATAATAGAAAGTGTGATTACAGCCATTAGCGAAACGGCCAATGTGGTTCCTCTAATAGAACTTCCTTGTAAAAAACTTACTAGAACCCCAAGGGTTATGCCACAAAGTATTGCTAAAAATATACCTGTATTAAACTCTTTGAATAATGGTTTCCATCCTAGAGGTTGACCGAATTGTCGAACAGAAATATTACGAATAATTATAGTAGAAGACTGAATTGCGACGTTACCCGCTAGTCCTAGTATCAATGGACTAAACGATAGTAACCAAATATGTTCAATCATTTTATTTTGTTCAATAATATGAGCGGCAATTAAACCACCTCCAACTGTTGCAACCAGCCATGGAAATCGTAGTAAAGCCGCTTTGGCAGGATTAGAGTGAATTCCAGAGTCTTCATGTACCCCAGCCATACGATAAAGGTCTTCTTTGTGTTCTTCTTCAATGATATCGGTTATGTCCTCAGGTGATACAATGCCGACTAATTGATTTAAGCGATTAATTACGGGTATGGCTTGAATATTGTATTTGCTAGCTAGATAAGCTACTTTTTCTTGGTCTTCATCAGTGCTGACACTCACTATATCGATATTCATCAAATCACTTAGTGGAACATCTGGGCCCGATAAAAGTAGTTCTTTGAGACTGACCACACCTATTAGTTCACTTCTTTTATTTGTGATATACAAATAGTTAAGAAAATCTTGAGGTTCAAATTTATTTCGAATTAAATTAATTGCATAACTAACTGTTGTCTCAGGAAAAAAATAGACTAAATCTTTTTCCATCACACCACCAGCTGTATCTTCTCCATGAGCTAATAGTTCGATGGTTTCTTGACGAGACTCTGCTTCCATTTGTTCTAAAATGTTTTCCATTTTTTTTGAAGGAAATTGCCCCAATAAATCAGCAGCCTCATCTGCCGGCATTGCTTCTAGAATAAGAGTTAGACGTTTTGGTACGAGGCGTTTTGCAATTGAATGCTGTTCTTCCTCATCCATATCTCCAAGAACTTCAGCTGAATGCTGCACGGGCATTTTTCTAATTAATTCAACTTGTTCTGCTAATGATAAAGTTACCATTCGTTCTGCTAAATCAGCAGGATGCATGGTAGCGAGTTCGTCAGAAGATAATCTAAATAGTTCATCCGCAAAAACTGAATCATCAAGAATACGATAACGAAATCGATTTTTTGAGATCAGATCTTTTACTTGCTTTCTGGGCTCATTTTTAGTGGTTGGTACTGCGCCACTCATTCCATTATTCCTGTCATCAAGAATAGGTCATAAAAGGCATGTGTCCATGCACTTACACCAAATCCGCGAGTCAAATAAATGACAGCTAAATATAGACCGCTTACCCATCTGAAGACGAAGGAGCCCCAAGCAAAAGTATCGCCATACTCTCCTATATAATGAAAATACGAGAATATACATGAAGATAAAATCAGAGCAATTATTGAGTTCCAATTCCAAATTGGAGATTTTGGATTAGCCTTGAAGATAAAGCTTCCTAGAAATAAAAAAGCTTGTATGAGTACAAGTCTGAAGAAAAATTCCTCATGAATACCAGCGCCGAAGGAAAGCATAACATTGACCCAGAGATTGCTATCAAACATAGTCAAAGATAGGCTGAAAAGGTGTGGAATAGAAAGTATAAAATTTGTAGTGTTGAGAGCGATTGAGCCCATCATTAATGCATAAAGCATCGATTCACCCATTAATAGTCCGAAATACGGTAGACGAATTTGCATTTGATGCTTTTTTTTGTAGTATCCAGCAGTAACAGCTAAGGCACCCAAAATAAGTAAAACGATAAAAGGAAAATTATCTAACCCGAACAAAGAGACCAAATTACGCATCATTACGTCAGCCCCATTTCTTAAATGAGTAATCTGTAATTTATGTAATGTTAGAGCGAGAATTTCATAGATAAGAAAAAGAGGAACCACAAATAAAACAGCGTAGACTGGGCTTCGTGTTTCATAGAAGTACTTTTCCAGCTGAGTTTGTCCCATAGTTTCACAATCGGAAAAGTGATTACTCTGTGCAATGGCATATATTGTAGCTCAGTATAGTTTTTACAGGAGGTGCACAAATCTACGTAGAGGACTGAGTATTTCGTTCTTGGTCCAAGAGTTGTTTAAGTTTGGCAAGTTCTCGTAGTGCTTCTAAAGGCGATAATTGATTGGGGTCTAACTCAGTAAGTCTTTGAATGATAGAGGACTGTAAATCTTTATTATTTTTAAGTCTTGTTAGACTATTTTGTTGTGATTTAACTGACAATCTTTTCGAATGAGTATCAAGTCCAATTACGGTGTGTTTTGAGCTCTCCAAATCCTTCATAATTTGTTTGGATCGTTTTAATAGTTTACTTGGCATACCAGCTAATTTAGCCACATGAATTCCATAAGATCGGTCTGCGCTACCCCGTTTTATTTTATGAAGAAATACAACCTCATCATTATTTTCTATAACGGATACACAGTAATTTTTAATTCTATTATCCAGTTGTGTTATTTGAGTAAGTTCATGATAATGGGTAGCAAATAGCGTGAAGCATTCTAAGTTTTCAGCAATATATTCAATGACACTCCAAGCTAGACTAAGTCCATCAAATGTTGAAGTTCCTCTTCCTACTTCATCTAGTAGAACTAAAGAATCACGAGTTGCGTTGTTCAGAAGATAGGCAGTTTCACTCATTTCTACCATAAAGGTGCTTTTACCCTCTGCAAGATCATCTGATGCACCTACTCTTGTAAAAATTCGGTCAAATAGTTTTGCTTCGTATGCTTCAGCAGGAACAAAACAGCCAATCTGAGCCATAATTACCAATATTGCAGTTTGACGTAAATAAGTTGATTTTCCTCCCATATTTGGTCCTGTTATTAGATGAATAATATCGCTGTTGTAATCAAGATATAAATCGTTTGCCACAAAACTATTACTGTTTGCCTCTACAACAGGATGTCTGCCACCAATGATATTAATACCTTTATCAAGATTAAATCGGGGTCTTACATATTGATTTTCTAGTGACTTTTTTGCAAAGCATACCATGACATCCAGAGTCGCAAAAAAGCGCGCCCATTGGTGAATAGCCTCAGCTTCAGCTAAAACTTTATCTCTTAAGTGTTGAAACAATTGATACTCTAGTCTTTGTAACTCATCTCGGGCTTTTAAGATCGACTTTTCATTAGACTTTAGTTCTTCTGTGGTGAATCTTTCCACGTTAGTAAGAGTCTGTCTTCGGGAAAAATAATTAGGTAATTTTTCACTTTGAGATTTGGGAAGTTCAAAATAGTAGCCAAATACTTTATTAAATTTGATTTTGAGATTTTTAAGCCCAGTCTTTTTTCTTTCATTTTCTTCAAGTTCTAAAAGCACTTGATCAGCATCATTATGAAATCTTTGTATTTCATCAAGATCTTTACTAAAACCAAGCTTAAATAGATTTCCTTCGGTAATTTTAGAGGGCGGGTCATCAACTAAAGCACGATCGATCAGATTAACTAAGCTTTGTGTATTGTTCATGTGCTCGATAGGAAAGTCGTAGTCGAGTTCGGTTAAAATTTCAATAAGCTCAGGAATAATAGAGAGCGATGTTTTGATTGCTGTCAAATCACGACCATTCGCATTATGATTCAGTAGGCGATTACATACTCGATATAAATCGTAGGTTTTGGAGAGTAGTTTGCGCGTCTCATCTAGTAAATCAGCTCTCTTATAATATGCTTCTACTAGATTAAGGCGATCTTCAATTTGAGTTTGATTAAGGAGTGGGTTTAATAGCATTTGTTTGAGCATTCTGGCCCCAGATGCCGTAACGGTTTGATCTAACTGCTCAAGTAGAGAACCTTCCTTTGTGCCTTTATACTGACTTTTGATTAATTCCAAATTTCTAATGGAACTAGGGTCTATTCTTAACAGTTGCTCCACTTGATAGCACGTAACTTTTGTAATTTCTGAGCGAATTGAACAATGCTCCATATATGTGAATAACATTTCCCAGCAAAAACGTTCCTCTGATTTTTTATTTAGTCCAGCAGCATTACGAACTTTAGATGGAATATATTCAAGATAGAGTGGAGTGGATTTTGTAAGCCGTGAATCAAACTTTTGATAATTGATAGACTTTTGAATCAAAACCTTTAAAAATTCTTCTTGAAGAATAGCGTCCTCACAAATCTTCTTGTGAATTAGAAATTCTGAAGGAGTCAATCTTTGTAGTTCTTCCAATAAACTTTTGATTCCCTTCTTATTGAATGAGAAATTAGTAGCAAAGCCTTCTCCTGTCGAAACATCTAGGTAATGGAAATATAAGTTTTTTGAATCGAGATAAAGGGCAGCGAGGAAATTATTTGATTTGGGATTCAATACACCATTTAAGGTTACTGTTCCCGGTGTAATAACTTGGACAACCTCCCTTTTTACAATACCTTTTGCCTCTTTAGGGTCTTCAACCTGCTCGCACATGGCGATTTTGTATCCTTTTTGAATTAGTTTGGCTGCGTACTCTTCATAAGCATGATGTGGGACTCCAGCCATAGGAATTGGATTTTCTGAATTTTTATTCCTTGAGGTAAGAACTATTTGTAATTCACGAGCAACTATCTTTGCATCTTCATAAAACATTTCATAAAAATCTCCACAGCGCATAAAAAGAATCGCATCTGGATGCAGAGATTTGAACTGATGGAATTGTTGCATCAGCGGAGTAGAGGCGTCTTTAGCCATATTCACCTCTTACGAATTTTATCAATTTGCCTTCGAGCTTGAACGGCGTAGGAACTGTTAGGATAGCGAGCTATTAAATCATCGTATGCTTGAATTGCTAGTAAGTCATCATTCAGTTGAATCTCATAAATACTTCCAATTCGATATTGCGCTTCGGGTGCTAGTTTGGATTCGAAATTTGTGTTGATTAAGTTTTCATAGACTCTGATAGCAGCATCAAAATCGCTTAATCTGTTGGCAAGTAAATCGGCTTGAGCAAATTTAGCTTTTTCATCCCATTTAGTTTGAGGATAAGCGTTGGAAATGTCTTCATAGGTTTCTAAAGCCCTCGAATACTCGAATTTATATTTTGTATATAATTCAGCTACTTGAAACATTACGGAGAGTCTCTTACGAGCTGCTGGGAACTCCTTGAGATATTTTTGGTAACTTTCTAGTGCTGCCTTTGTATTACTAAGTTCTTTTAATTCTATCTCAGCTACTCGAAGAAGAATCTCAGATGTGATTTCTGGGTTTTCCATTTTGTCAAAGAAATCTCGATAGTGTTTCAACGCTGGAGTGTATGACTTTAGTTTCAAATCATAAAGTCGTGCAAGCTCATAGTGTATTCCTACGATTAATTGATAATCATCTGCATGTTTTAGGATTTTTTCAAGACTACGAGCAGCCTCTTTATTACGATTGCTTTTGTAAAATTGGCGCTTTATCTTACGAATTTCTGGAAAGTGATTGTAGCTTAAGTTCCTTAAAGTGATCCGCTTCTGTTTAGATTTAAGTGAAATAATTTGCCGCTTTAAATTATCTAAAGCCTTATTTTGTTCATTATTTAATACGAGATTACGTATTTTTCCAATCAACTTAAAACTTGATCGAAAGTTTTTACGCTTCAAACCTTGTAAACGAAGTGCCTTCATTCCAGCTTCAACTTTCAAGGCTTGGTTTTTCTCCTGTTCAAAGACTTGTAAATATAGTTCTAAAGCCTTGTTGAGCCTACTTCGTCTCTCCAACAAGTCTGCTAACTCCATACGTATGGGATTAATTTTAGAAACTTCTCGCTGTAGACGAAAATATAATGCATATTTTTGAATTGCTTGATCTGTTAAATCTTTGTTATCTGCTATGGAGCGAGCAGTAACTAATATTTGATCCGGATGTTGAGCTAATTCTGCATTGAGCTCTTTTTCAAGCTTCTGAATTACTAAGCTCTTTTTCAATTGTAATTCACGGGTAGCTACGTACTTATCGGTAGGTGAGTTCAGAATTATTCCTCGAAGAATTTGGTATTCACGAAGTGCGAGGTTTCTAAATCCCTTGGACTCGAATAGGCTAGCTAAGCCTAAATGAGTAAGAATTGCGTCAGATTCATTGGGTTGCTCTTTCAAACAAGCCTTATAGTACATCTCAGCTTTTTTCGGATTTGGCTCATAACTACTGTAGTGATTTCCTAAGAGATAGAAGGCTCTGGCTTTTAATTTTGGATCAGAACTATGATCAATTGCCATTAATAATCGTGTGGCAGCTAATGAGGCTAGATTTTTACCCATAGCTACGTTGTAATAATTTAAGTAAAGCTCAGCTAGTTCAGGTTGCTTTTTAAGGTCTTCATTTTTGTGATATTTACGTATTCGATATAGGATTCTATCTACCTTATCTAAATCCATGAAATCGGTTAGATGTAAATCAGCAATTTCAATTAATTGAGTAAGAGAGGCTTTGGAAACTCCTGGATAAGTTTGTAATTTTCTCTGAGCTTCTAACTGATTCATTAAGGCAATGTGAAAATGCTTAAATTTCTTTGGTAGTCGTTTTAACCATAATTTAGCCTTATCAAGTTTTCTGTTTCGAATGAGGCTACGAATCATCAGCAAATCGTGAAAATACATCTGTGACTCAGTAAGTTTATCCCTTGAAATTTCGTCTAAAATTTGAATAGCTCTTTCTGGATTTCGTAGTTTTTCAAGCCACAATTCACTAGCTAAAAGTCTTTCAGAGATTTCTGGACTAAGCTCTTTGGCTAAAGCTCCTTGCATTGTCTTTAGGCGTTTTATTCGTCTTTGAAGACGAACATTAAACTCTGGTTCTGAAAAGTATTGCCTCATTTGATGAATCAAATCAATTGCAGAATTTACTTCCTCCAATTCCTTTTCATAATGATCCAGCATTTCTAGAAAAACTCTCTTGTTACTTGGACTTTGTGGATCATCCCAGTCAATTTGCTTTTTAAGTGAAATAATGACGGCAGCAGCATTAATTTTTCTTTTAATTCGCCTGAAATCCCGTCGTTCTTCATCATTTAATTTTCGTTCATCCAGCTTAAACAACCATTTTTTAAGTGTGGGTAGAGTAATTTTTAAATTTGCTAGTTCATAAGCGGTTTTAAAAGTTAAATACTTGAAACCTTCGGGTAGTTCCTCATTACCCATAATTTTAGATATAGTTTCATTCACCAGTTTGTAGCGCTTATGGGTTAAGAGTAATTTGAGATATTCGAGGCGAGCATATTCTCTTAAATATAGATTATTATTATTAACTTGCGTGCTAATACGACGCTGTAGATCATCCTGACTATCTAATTTCCAATGGAAGATGACAAGAACTCTAATGTCTTCCCAATAAGGCTGTCGCATGTTATCTAAACTAGTTTCTATTCGCCTTTGTAGATAACCTCTAAAAGGCATATCTTGAATTAAACTATTGTGTTGCATATGAAATTTTGCTAGTGCCTTTAGAGCAATAAGGCGGACTTGCTCTTTTCCTGATTTCGTTTGATCGAGTAGAAATTTCTGAGCTAGACGTGATGGGTAGCGTTCTAAAAGCTCTAGCTGAAAAATTATTGCTTCATGATTATCCGGATACTTATTGGAGAAAGTTTCAAGTGCTTTATTTAA
>JAYZAC010000035.1:0-4948 GCA_036339875.1 bacterium
GGGTCTTATAAATCATCTGATCAGGATTTACTTGTAAGAGCATTTGCTTCAGTGGCTGACCCTATTTCGCTCGAACGTTTAATCGTATCTGAAAATATTCGCATTGGTGATTTAGGTTCTGTTTATTGGGCACCTGAACAAGCAGACTCATACACGCTCATGAATGGCAGAAACGTAATTGGATTAGGAATAATACGACAAGCAGGAAGCAATACAATTGAGATTTCTAATGAGATTCAAAGTCGGATCAGCAAAATAAATTATAGGGTACGAGACTACAAATTAAGCATAGTTTCAGATGACTCGGTTTATATAAAAGGAGCATTAGAGGAAGTAATATTTACGCTAATTATTTCTATTATCATTGCATTATTTTTAATATGGATTTTCACAGGAAATCTCAAAGCTGTAATGATACCAGCCGCTACGATGCCAATATCGTTAATCGGTACAATAGCGGGCATCTGGATGTTAGGATTCAGCATAAACCTTTTGACTCTGTTAGCTCTAGTTTTAGCCAGCGGTCTTATTGTAGATGATGCTATTGTCGTACTTGAGAATATTCAAAGACATCGTTATGAAGGTAAACCATCTCTTATAGCATCCATCGCTGGAACCAAACAGGTGTTCTTTGCGGTGGTATCTACGACCATAACTCTCGTTGCTGTTTTTGTACCAATCGCATTTTTACCGGGTGAAGCAGGTAGGATTTTTCAAGAATTTGGTCTGGTGTTATCGATTTCGGTAGTTATTAGTTCCTTTGTTGCACTAACTCTATGTCCACTGATGGCATCAAGACTCGCCGATCCAACATTAAATATGAGATCAACTCCATTTAGAGTCTTTTTTGAAAAATTGGGTCTAAAGGCTAGTAATTTATATGTAGCTAGTCTGCATTTTGTCTTAAGCTACAAAGTTTTTGTATTATTGTGCTCTATTGCACTTGTTTTACTGGGTGTGTACACCTTTCTAGACATAGATAGAGAGCTATTACCCAAAGAAGATAAGGGTAGTATTAATATTATTGCTACCGGACCGGATGGAGTTTCACTTTCATATTCTGATAGGCAGTCCCAAAAAATAGAAGCTATTCTCGAGACTTATGTTCAATCAGGAATTGTAAGAGATGTCTACACTATTGTAGGGCGATGGGATAAAAATAGAGTCTATACAAAAGCGCTGCTTGCTCCATGGGAACAAAGAGATATTTCACAGATGAAATTAGCCTCAGAGATAGGCAAAAAACTCAGAAAAATTCCGGGAATCAGGGTTCGTATTAGTCAGCCTAGAAGTCTAAAAATACGTGGTGCAGGTCGCGGATTGAAACTGGCAATATTGAGTACAGATTACGATTATCTACACGACACATCTCTGGAAATATCTCAGATCATGCAGGCGGAAATTACAGAAATAAAAGATATAAATATTCAATTCGATACCTCTCAACCAGAGATAGAATACATCATCGATCGCGATAAAGCTCGTGACCTCGAGGTCCCTATGCAAGCTATATCTGACACATTAAAGGTTATGGTTGATGAATATGAAGTTCTGGACTTAAGTATTGATGATCAAGCAATTCCATTAATCGTTGGGAGCTCCAAGGGAGTTATTAATGATCCAAGTGATCTTCTTAACATATTTGTTACTAACAAAAATAAGGAACTTATACCTCTTCAGGCTTTGATTCAAGTAAAAGAGCGTGGCGTATCGGCAGAATTAGATCGACATGCACAAAGAAGAGCAATTGAACTTAGTGTGGACTTTGATGAAAAGATCTCTTTAGGAAAGTTAGCTAGTAAGGTAGAAGAATTTTTATTAAAAGAATTACCCTCCGATTGTAGCTTCATTTTTCTTGGTGAAGCGGCAACCTTAAACGAGTCTAATCATCAGGTATTGATTACATTTGGAATAGCGTTACTCGTTATTTTTCTTATTTTGGCGGCCCAATTTGAATCGTTCAACAGTGCTGTGATTGTTATTTTTACAGTACCATTTGGAGTCAGCCTAGCTGTATTTGCGCTGATTCTAAGTGGTCAGACTTTTAATTTATACAGTCAGATAGGTTTTATTTTACTGGTTGGTTTGATGACAAAGAATGCAATCTTACTAATTGAATTTATGGAGCAGTCAAGAGATAGAGGATGCACCATTGAGGAGGCAATTGAGGAGGCTATTCGTTATCGATTGCGACCAGTAATTATGACAGTTCTTTCAACAGTTATTGGTAGTTTACCACTAATTTTAAGTTCTGGACCGGGTGCTGAAGCACGGCATGCCATTGGATGGGTTGTATTTGGAGGCTTAGCTTTATCGGCCATCGTTACTCTTTATTTAGCTCCGCTTGGGTATAGCTTACTCGCGCCATTTTCAAAATCCCGTGCATACTCGAAGCAGATGCTGAGTGATCAAATCAAATCGCATGAAGCCAAATCTTAGTTAGACTTTTTAATATGGTGGTTAGACAATTATTTATATGAATGCGATTCGTTAAAATCTGTGAGCCAAGCTTTTGCTTTTAATTTGGCATGTTTAATTTGGCTTGTATCTAATTTATAAGCCATTTTGGAGCGCATATCTTCTAAACGATTATCAAAATCAGATGCGGCGGCAATTTCGAACCATATATACGCTGAGACCTCATCTACCTCCACACCAAGACCTTCCTGATACATGATTCCTAATGCTCTTTGAGCATCAATCAGTCCTTGTGAGGCTGCTTTTGTGAATAATTCAAAGGCTTTTGAGTAGTTTTGAATAACAGCTTCACCATTGTAATAGTGCAGTCCCAATTCCCATTGAGCTTCTCGATGATTTTGACTTGCACCCTCTCGATACCACTTTAGAGCTTCTTCAAAATCCTGTTTTATGCCCTGACCCTCTTTATAACAATTACCAAGAAGGTATTGGGCATCGGCGTAATCCTGCTTAGCAGCCTTCAATAACCATATGACAGCCTTTTCAGGTTCTTCAGGAAGCTCATTACCCAATATATATTCCATAGCGAGTTCAGTCTGGGCTCTTGGGTTACCCTTTTCTGCCTCAATTCGAATAACTTGTATCTCGCTCAATATGGAGTGCTTACTTCGGGCCGAGAGTCTCAAGACATTTAGTAATAACTTTAGCATGAAATTTTAAGTACTTATTCAAATTTTATTATTCAGCAGAAAGCTCGTATTTCAATTAGAATTTTAAGTAACCACCCACAGTGATTGAGCTATCTTCCCAAGTGTTTGAGTGACGAGTATATTCAGCAAATGCTCCAAATTCGCCGACAGCTTTTTCGTAACCAAAGCTGAATGTGGCTCCAGATTTGGAGTCATTGAGTGATTCATTTGTTAATTGTCGAAACTGAGTCGTGGTATCAAATTTTACTCGCTCCCAACCCAGCCGAAGATATGGCATTCCGTTTTCTAAACCTTCTGAGTAGCTATCTAACTCCGTTAAACGGAGATTGAATTTGAGCCCTGCATTGAAGCCTGTAGAGTTAGCTGAATCAATAGTGATTGCACCATTTGAAGCTTCAACATCCAAAAGACTAACACTTGCATAATAAGATATAAAGTAGTCTGAGCTGATTTGCCTCTCGTAAATTAAACTGGGGCCTGTCGCATCAATATCCACGCCATCCTGAGAGTCTGAAAGCATTGTGTAAGACAATTTTACTAAGGATGATGTTTCAGATGCGCCGCTCACCGCATTTAGAATAAACGTACAGACTAATATGATAAATAACTTGTTGAATTGAGGCATTTTTCACTCCAAGATATGTAGATCGATTTTTAGGCTAGCTAACTCTAACCATTTAATTACTCTTTAGCAAGAATCTACAACTACTTATGAATATTTTGAAACTTACGAAATGTACTCAGCTTTTTGTATAAAGAACTATCTTTCAATTTCATTAACTCAAGTAATTTGATTGATTCTGCTAGTTCTCTCATATCTTTGGGCGCGTACTGATCTAAGCTGCCAATGATTTGCATACGATCAGTCATAGATGTTCTATGGTAAGCCAGTTTTAACTCTGCTAGTAATGAAGTTGAACTTCTTTCAAACATGATTTCGGTTAGTGTTTCGCGATCACGGGTTGACAAGCCTTCGAGCCCAAAACCTAAGTAATATGCCCTGCTTTTACCAAATTTTCTCTCGCTCATGGCACCTTGATTGTTCATATAATTTAATAGGATTTCAGCATCGGATGATGTAGTCATTATCTCTTCAGGAGAATCTTGGTTTTTAGCTGATGAACCTGAATTTAGTCGGATGCCTAGTCCTAAGCCCTGTAATCTTTTTTGAGAAGATTTTGTACGATTTACCCTGATACCAAAAAGTTGTTCGGTAAAATCTGAGCTTTCTAGCCCATCTCGAATATTTTGACCGGTCAGAATAACCGTACCACCCCAGTTAAAATAATCGATTAAAATCTCTCTTTTGGTGAATGGTAGAGCACCCCATTTTTCATCCCCCGTGAACCATAAAACTCGCTTATAATTCTGCAGTTTTTCTAAACTCAGGGTTCTAAACCTATTACTGTAGTCTGAGCTGTATCCACGCGGTATTGAACTTTCGATATAGTTGGTAAGAGTCTCATCTCTGGTTGCGTTTACGATCAATACATCTTTGAGTGGCTTCATCTTAATCAGACTTCTCTTATTTTGATCAAGTTTTAATCTGCCTAAAATTTTGTTATATCCGTAAGCAGTCAGCGCATATTTGTAAATTGATTGAGGTAATTCGAGCTCAATTCCATCCTTGCCGATATTTTCTTTGTTAATCGGAACGTCAAAAAATTCTAAATTAGCGTTCATGGGTTTATTTTTTTCAGAAACGACATTTAACACCCATGTAGCCGTTGGTGCTTTTTCGAGTTTGGTAACCACTGATACTGTTTTGCCTCTTAACAGTTCTACCTCTAATTTTTGGTCAACTGAGCCAAAGCTTTGTA
>JAYZAC010000036.1:0-4105 GCA_036339875.1 bacterium
TGATGAATTCAATCAATTAATTTCACATTGTAGATCAGTAAAAGAAGACTTTTTGGCAAGTGATGAGGAGTTTCGTGAGTGTACAATTTTAAGTGCGGGAAGTAGTTTATTCGCCTCAGCTTTTCAGGTGCAGTTTAAGCGCTCAGAGGTGGAGTCTTTCTTGCTGGATGGTTTTTTCCCTATACTCGCAAAGGATTTTAATGTAGTGCAAAAATCGAAAGATATGGGATTGAGAGAATTCGGATTACCTTATGAAAGAAATCCTAGTATCACTGAGCATCTGATAGAGTTTTTAGGGCAGAACCAAATTTCAAGTGAAATCGATGCAGTACTTTTTCATGGCGGTACCTTACTATCTGATGTAATTAAAGAGCGTCTGCAAGTGAGTCTTGAAAATTTTCTTGGACATAATGTGGTGCGTTTGGATAATCCCGAACCAAGTTTGGGAGTTTCTCATGGAGCTTGTGTTTACGCTTTGGCAAGACGCGGCTACGGTCAGTTGATTCAAGCTGGTTTGTCTCACGATCTATATCTAAAAGTAGAAGAAGGTAAGTCGAGCAGTTTTTATTGCATTGCCACACGAGGGCAGTCAGAAGATCAAATACATCAAGCCCAACGAACATTCCAGTTAAAAGGTCATCAACGAGTCAGCTTTCCATTGGTGCAGGCCAACCCATCTCATCAGGGAATTCTTGGACAAGTTTTAGAAGAATTACCTGACTCTCAGGCTTTACCAGCTCTGGAAACTAAAATTGAGAGTGAGGACCCCTATGTTCCCGTTCAATTAAGCTCTCAATTACAGAACAATGGTTCAATTGAATTAAAGTTGAATAGTTTGCGTGGCTCAGAAAGCTTTAGTTTAAATTTTAATACTTCTGTTAAACCTCTAAATCAAATTAGAAAAGCGCCTTTTGAAGCAGAGCGCTTCTTGAGGGAAGTTTTTGGAAAAAATAGTGGGAAAGATAAAAAACAGATGCGAGGTATACTCAAGCAACTCGAGCAGAAGATTGGGGAACCACGAAAGAAATGGGGACTTGATACTTGCAGATTTCTGGCTCGTGCGTTAGTGGATCGACACCGAAGTCGAAGAAGATCTGAAGAGGCTGAGGCAGCTTTTTATAACACTACAGGTTTTCTACTGCGTCCTGGCTTTGGTCACGAGGATGATCAAAAACTTATTGAGGAGCTTGATTATACCGAGTTCTGCCACTTTCCACGTAAAGTACAGAATAGAGTAGAATACTGGATATATTTGAGACGCATAGCAGGTGGTATTAGTGCTAGTTTTCAAAATACTCTAATGCGTTCTTATGGGAATTATCTGTTTAATAAATCTTCGGTATTAAAACTTCCGGGAGGGGCGCCTCAAATGCAAGAGATGAAGGAAATGTGGCGAACCTTTTGTAACTTTGAATGGCTCGAAATTGATCTGAAGTTGCAGCTATTTGATAAATTACTACAGGATTTTCAGCGTAAGCGTTTGAAGCCTTCAGAATGGTGGCTACTGGGAAGAGTTGCTGGTCGCCAGTTGCAATATGCTCACTTTGATCGATGTCTACCTGCCAGTCGAGTTGAACCACTATTAAATATCTGTTTGGATAAGGCTTCTGACAAAAACTCTGAATTGATTCATTTGGTAAGACTTTTAATTTTAGAGCCGGCTCATCGTGATTTAGATTATAGTATTGATATTCGTGAGAAGGTGTTGGAAGCCTTTCCTGAAGCTAATACTCAATTAGAAGTTAGTGAAGAACAAAAGGTTGTATTTGGCGAGTCAGTCCCTTTAGGATTAAAATTAATGTCATGAGTCTTTTGCACAATCGATATCGCATGGTCAGTCATGTGGCTGATGGTGGTCAGGGAAGCATCTATGTGGTATTTGATCAAAGTGATAAAAGTCACAAGGTAGCCAAGATTTACAAGCATAAGCACTCTAGATTTCTGACGCCATTTGTCCGTGAAAGTCTTGGTGAGAAAATTGCGGTTGAGTTATACGATAAATTGCGCGAAAAACTCCCGTGGGTAACGTCAGCTCAACGTCTTAAACGCTTTTTAGAGCGTCAATATGGACAGATTGGACATTTGCACCATTCAGGTATCTTAAAACCACAAAATGTAATACTTGAAGAACCTTACTGCATCATCATGAAGCTAATTAAAGGTGGTAGTATGCGCAGTAGGTTGCGTAAAAAGGGTACTCTGAGTCTTGATGAGTTAGGTGTTTATTTAGCGCAACTGGCGAATATATTAAGTTACCTTCATTCGATTGGTGTGGTGCATCGAGATCTCAAGCCTGAGAACATTTTAATTGAGAGTGAAGGCGAAATCTCTATTAGCGATTTTGATTTTGCACATTTTAGGCAGGCTTGGCCTCAGGATTTACTATTAAGCTCTCATTACAGAAATAAGGGAACTGCCAACTATATGTCTCCTGAACATTTAAGAGGAGCCATACCGCATCACGGAATGGATATATTTTCTCTGGCTGTAACGGCTTATGAGGCTTTAACGGGTGATTTACCCTTTGGTAGTAAAATTAAGGACAGAGACAGTTTAGATCATTATAAACCAGTGAAGATTTTGAATGAGCGTCAGAATAATGCATTCAGAAGGGCCCGAAACCCAGATCGTACTGAACGCACAGCTTGTGCAGTAGACTTTTACAAAGAACTTTATTCATCATAAGAGCATAAAAAAAGCCGCCTTGGGGAGGCGGCAAAATGTGGTGTGTGTGGAAACCAATTATCTCATGATCTGCTCGAACGTTGATTTGAACTGATTAGCCTTGCCGCGGATGACAGTCCATGAGTTCTTGATATACGCATTAGGATTATACAATATGTTTGCTGTGATCTGCTTGGATATCTTGATTGCAGCAATTAGATTCTGCTCCAATTCGAATTTCTGGGTAACAAAACTGTAGGTATTTGCATGCATCTTTCCGCAATAAACACTGAAGTGATCTGCCATTGAGATCAGCGCCTGATGTTCCGCATTTGTTAGAGGCAAACCTTTCTTTAGCTGGTAAGCAAATTGCTCAGAAAGTTCTTTTAACTCACGTGATTGCATCTGTAGTTGTTTAAATAATGGGCTGTTGAAGTCTACCGGTGGCGCAGGTTGAACGTTGGTTCCTGTGAAAAGCTGAACCAAGCGCTGGTAGCTCTGCAGACTAGTATCCCAATGATGTACTACATGAGAGAATAGAGGGTTATAGGGTAGAAATTGACTCACATACTGCAAGGGTTGCTTCATCATGTAAAAGGCTTCGCCACCCTCCGGAGATTTTTCTCCATACTGAATTGTCGTGCCTATAAGAGTAATTAAATGGTTAATACCCTTCATGGTTTCTATTTCATTATATCCAAATCTCCAAGCATGTCGCTGTGCAGAATATTCAAGAGTACGCAACTGCTGCTGATAGGCCATAGCCGTTTTGATAAATTCTGATTGTTCCACTGTAGGAGGTTTGGAGACAATCTGTCCTTTCATATCGTCGGGCAGAAGAATATCGGCCGGTGGTTTCATTGTTTTGCTGGTATCGTTGGCATAGATCACAGACGACGAAACTAGCAGAAATATGTATAGTAAACGATTCATATTAACCCTCTCTCATCAGAACTACGCATTATGCTTATAAAAAGTTTCAAAAAACAAATTAGATAAATTACTAATATTAATTAACTTTTTATGCTTGGATTTTGGTTAATTTACCGATATAGTTGGGGAGTTCGAGCCTCTTTTTTCTGGGTTTTTTAAGGCCATAGAGCAAAAAAGTCCCTTTAATCACAAATTTAACGTGTGAAGGGAGAGGGCATGCAAGCCGCATTCGAAATCGTTTTAGACTTTTTGGGTGATCTACAAGTTCTGGTTACCGACTTACTCAAAGATTTAAGAAAACTTAGTTAACTATACAGTCAACTTTATTTGGTAATACAGCAGCGTACATTAACTGCGTTGCTTGAATCATAAGTATAAGCTTTCGGATTACTATGAAGGTTACAATTATCATTATATTGAAATCCAAGTGCTTTTGAACTGGAGTATCCTGCAAATAAGTAATTACCGTTATTTGCTAGGCTTAAACTAGACTTATTTTGATAACAGG
>JAYZAC010000037.1:0-6677 GCA_036339875.1 bacterium
TATCCCCAGCAGCCTTACCCACCAGGTCCGCAGTATCCACAGCAACCACCTGTGGTACCTCAACCACCACCCCAGCAAGGTCCGAATTTCGGGCGGTTACTGGTAGACATTAAAAGTAAGTTACAGTCGATAATTACTTTGCAAAGACAATTAATTACTCAATACATCAATCGTACGAATAGTAATATGACGGAATCTGATAAAGATAACTTCAGACGAACTGTAGCTCAAATAGATGGTTTAGTACGGGAAGTTAATCCAATGATACAAATGATGGAAAATACACCCATACCGGGTAATCCTAACGATTTAGGAACGATCAACGGGCTTCATCGCGAAGTACGCCAAATGATTGGAGAGGTTGAGCAAAATGCTCGACAGATACAACAATTCATGGGTCAGATGAATTTACAGGGTACCGGCTTTGCGGGCCCGGCTTCAGCTGGAACATCGCCTAACTTACCGGTCGCTCCGCCACCTACTGCCCAACCTTGGAATAATGCGAACATCCAAGCAGCGATCAACAAGTGTTTGCAGGAGCACAATCCTCCTCTTAATCAATGGGGTTTTCCTGAAAATCCCAACATTAAACAGGGCATGCCACCTGGAGCTGCAGGTATGAGCAGTTTTCAGTACGTATGGAATAATCCAAGAATTCGTACTTGTGCGCAAAAGGGCTAGATAAAACATGAGGCCAGATTCATTTTGAATCTGGCCTATTTTTTTTTGAATGCTTTCCTTTTTGTGAAAGCATGTTATCTTTTGCCAACATGAATCTCGCCCTAAAATTAACCATATTCCGGATCCTACTCGGACCTATTTTCGTTCTTTGCTTTATTAAAACAGGCGAGCAACCAAAACTTTTATGGATCGCTTTAGCCTTGGCTGTCATTTCTGAACTAAGCGATCTGTTAGATGGCATCATAGCTAGACGTTATAATATGGTAACGGACTTGGGTAAGGTTCTCGACCCACTGGCTGACTCTATCTCCCGTTTAAGTATATTTTTAGCATTTTTTCAGATGGGTCACGCTAATATCTGGATGATATTAATATTCTTCTACAGAGACTCTCTTGTCTCGACTTTGAGAATTGTTGCGGCTAGTCGCTCGCTAATCTTGTCGGCCAGAAAGAGTGGTAAGATAAAAGCTGTTGTGCAAGCAATTTCTGTATTTGGAGTTATTCTAACGCTTTTAGCCAGTGAATATTCTATTCCGCTATACTTTACACCTGATCAGATTATCTTTGTGTTTATGAGCCTAGCGGTTATTATCACTTTATATTCATTGTGGGACTACCTGTACTCCAATCGACCTATCATCTCAGAATTACTCAACTAAGTTATTCCGCAGGATTTGTCTTGAATTTAGCATTCATCTTTCTCTTCCTTAATCTACGATCTCGACGTTTCTCTAGAAGATCTCTAAAAAACAAAAAAGCTAAAGGACCTATCACTGCAGCAGCTATTAAACTACCAATTGTCATGGGCATTAAAATCTCAAGACCTAAATTAGTAACATCTTCTAAATTACGGAGTTGAGAAGTCTTCTGATAAAATTCTGAATAATTCAGAACTGAATAATCACTGAACATTGTACCAATCACATATTCGCTGTAATAAATCGGAATAAAAGTAATCGGATTAGTCCACCACACACCAATCAAACTAGCTATTTTATTCGCGCGAATCATAAAAGCCACCGGTAAAGCAAGAAGCGACTGAACACCCATGCAAGGTAGACAACCTGCAGCAATACCTGTAGCTAATCCTAGCGCTACTCTATGGGGAGTATCTTTAATTCTCAATAATTGGAGATATTTCAGTCTAACGGCACGAAATAGTTTCATAGAAACTCTAGCTCCAGAGCTCAAACACTAATCTGGATATCAAATATTAGGATAGACTCAGTTACTAATCTTCAGCAAGCAATTTATACCCTCAATCCAAATGAGAACTTTTAAGATGTGAAAACGTACTAATGTAAGCATCAAGAGAATTGAGTTCACTAAACTTATATAAGCCTTCAGTGATTGACAGGATCTTGTCAGAAATACGATTATTGTGATGTTGTAAAAAGAATAAATTCATCGCTTCCAAGCTGTTTTCAACAGACTCGGGCCAATCAATAGAATCCATATCCCGTATAAAAATCCCTTTAGATCTCATTTGAAATAATAAATCGAGCATAGCCGAACATTGACCCTCTGTAAAATCTTCAGAAAAATACTCATCCCAAAAATCCTCTAGCTCCATCCTACTGACTCGATTAAGATCGAAATTATAAAAAAAGTTTTCATCAGCGATCTGATAAGAAACTACCAGATTGTGATCAATACTAATTTCACCAGCTACGACCTTTTCAAATAAGTCCCGCTTGTGCAAAGACCATCTTTCTGATGCCAGTTGTTTTCTCTGAAGTGTTCCCGTTTTTTGCTTCCATGCCTTCTTAGCTAAATAATATTCTTTGTAAAGTTCAGCCGAATCTCTGTGAACAGTAATATAACGTGTACTTTCTAAAAACTGTCTAATAACAGTCTTACTTGAATCCGGATAATCACTTATAAATTTTTTTATGAAATTCATAAAATGAAGTGGTTTATGCCGAGCCATAGTTGTAAATAATTTATCAAAAGGATTCTCTAATCCACTTTTGAATAACAAGCGATACGTCAAAGATGCAATCACTCCTTCGGTTTTTAGCATGTTCTCAGCAGAATCCAAATTACCATCCAATACGACTCCATCCGCCGTAAAACTTAATTTATTATATTTTGCTAAAACTAGTCGCTTTCTCTTAAAGCCTCGAATAAAATTTCGTAAGTCATCACTTAATTCAGGAAAATCGATAAGTTTGTCAGATACCTCATTTGAATGATCTTCAAGTGCAACCAACTCCATAGCCTCCGCCGTACCTTCGATAAAAGCAAGAAATTCATCGGTTATTCGGTCTGCTGCATGCCCATTACGTGAGTAAGAACGTGCTTTCATTTCAATCATACTCTGACCATACAAATCACCCATAAGACCATGAAATAATTCGTGAGCTATGAGTGGCGCAAGATACTTTTGTTTATAAAAATCAATGGGCTTCATGATTGAATTACCAATTTTAAGGGGTGCCAAAACCATTAAAGAATCGCTTCGAATTTGACGATCATCATCTCCAGTAGCTAGTATCCTAAAATTACTTGCCACCGCGGGCCCACCTAATCCCATATCAGAGCCCACATAAACCAAAAAGGGCGTATCTGGTGTATCAGTTCCTGCCACAAGGTCTCTGGCATTACGACGCAAGTCAAAAACTCTTTGGATCATTGCTGAATCCTTGAATTTCATTCTCCAATCAGCAAGATCATCGCTTACAGGCAGTATCCGAAAATCGAAAACCTTCTGATCGTCTACTAAAATCTTACGAATATTACGCGGCGTAGCTGGTCTGTCCGGATCGACCAATCGAGCTTCAACGAATACAACTTCATTTGCTGCATTTGATACAACAGCAAAGTAACTTAAAATTATTAATAAACGTAAGGCGACAGACATAGCTAGCTCACACAAAAGCTAGTACATAATACGAAGCATGCCTTGATTAGTTGCAAATCTTTCGAAATGAGCCTTTATTAGGCTATCCCTGCATCAAAAACTTTCTGAAAGCATTTAAGTACTTTTTATGTCTTTTAGCATAGCTCCCACTCTCGGGTTTAGTCGCTAAAATTTCCCTAGAAATTCTAAGCGCTTCCGTGTACTCTCGTCTCGCAAAGTGAACAGCTGCCAAAGTGTCTAAAATTCCGATCTTTCGCTTTGAAAGTTCGACAGCCTTTAAAGCATAATCTAACGCTTGGTCAAGATTTGTTTTAGTTTTTGAAGCATTCCAAGCATAACCATTGTAAGCCGAAATGGAGCCGTATTTATCAATGGCTGCTTGAAATACAGCCAATCGTTTTTCGGGCTGCTTTGTCTTACGAAATAGACGCGCTAGCCATCGCACAGCATCCATATACTGACTTTCATTCGTAGCACTATCCCAAGCCACTTTTAAGTACAATCTAGCCATCGTGTAGTTCTTCTGCTTACTGTAGATTATCCCTCGCATTAGTTTTAAGTCGAAAGCATATTTAGCATAGCTTGGATGAGCAGAATAAGAGCGAATTGACTTTAAAACCTCATCCCATAGACCCATATCAAATTGTTTTTCAATGATTTTATATCGAATTGCAGGACGACGAGATTTTTTAGCTTGAGATAATTCTTCTTCGAGCACATCAAAAATATTTTTTTGAGACAAGTTTGCATTTAATAGGTCCAAAAAAGCACCCGAGGAAAGATATCCTACTAAACGGTCTATTTCTTTACCTAATGAATCATAAAAAATAGTAGTAGGAAATCCTCTACCTTTGATCGATTTAAAGTATTCTGATCCAACTGATTTATCATCTCCATCAACAGAAACTAAATGATACTCAGTCATCTTATCCTTGACTTGACTATCAGTAAAAACTTCATCTTTTAATTTATGACAATAACTACACCAACTAGCATGAATGAAGACAAGAGTTGGCTTACCATCTCGCGACGATGAATTGAATTCATCATCTAGAGGTAATTGACCCCATGACAATTCGAGTGCATGACTTTTAAAACTCAAACAAATAAAAAATACAATCACACGCACAATTGTCATACCATTCATCATATCTCCTATAAGACTCAGAACTTAAAAAAGATCTTGTAGAAAAGAACGTAACTTTTTCTTTACTTGCTGTTTAACTTCATCAGACTTTTTCTTCTCTACATCTACAACTGCCGATGTAACTGAAGCCTGTTGTTTGACGGAAACTCTTTTTTCCTCATCTGAAGTTGAGAGATTGAGTACTTTATTTAGCAATTCTTGGCCCTTTTTCTTCAAATTCTTCTTTAGTTTTTTAGCAGCTTGCTTAGCAGCTTCTTTTGCAGCTTGCTCTACTTTTTTGGGATCAATATTTTTACCTATTCTTTGAATAACTTTTTGCTTGAGAACATCTAATTGAGATTGACTAATTGGATTATTAATCGGACCTTCTAACGCTAATACCAGTTCAAGGTCCTGATCATAAGAGTCCTTTAAGAATTTGAATTTCTCTTTAATAAACTGGCTAGTAGCCAATAATTGAATCTCTGTACTACAGTAGCCTGAAGCTCTAAATTCATCGGGCAAATCAAGTAATATAGGCTTTGAAGTCTTCAATGAAAAACGCCGTTGACCCTCAATAAGTTGAAGACTTTGAACCTGGATCCTTTTATCTTCAAAGTATAAGGGTTGTGGTGTTGTATCTAAAAACTCACTCTTCTTCTCGATAGCCTCTTGCCAGTTTCGCTGCTCCCGTTTCACAATTTTCTTCAAGAAGCTCTGATTCAAGCTTTTGTTTAGTGAACTAATCGCCCCGACTACAGATTTATGATACGTATATGAAGGCTTACTCACATTAAAGCTCCCAATCACTCTAACAGGATAAGTGTGTGAAGAGTTACCTGTATGCTCAATTACATCAAGTTTTGAATTTAATTTACCATCAAAATGTCCCTCCATTACAGGATTAATAGAGGTTATTAATTGATTGATACTAACACCTTTAATGTTGGCATTAGCTATTACAGATTCTAGAGAATAAATATTACCAGACAAAACCGTGTTAACTCGGCCAGAAAATATATCGAATCGAATATCTTTAAACTCAAAATTACCCTCGAAATCTACCACAGAAGACGATTCCAAGTTTTTAACTAAAATCGGGGACGATGTCTCTGCTAACTGAAATTGTAGAGATTCTGAATTTACTTCGAATTCTAATTTGTTAGGCTTTAATTCTCCTATTACCTTGAATTTACTTTTTGCATTGAATTTATGAAAACTGGTATCCGTTATAAGATCCTCGATATCTACGATTCCATTTAATTGTAATTTTGGGACCTGAACTGATTGCCCAAATTTATTCGTACCTAGCAATTCTAAGTTAGTAGAACCAGGTTTTAAGGCTCTTAGGTTAATAGCAAACTCGGCTTGTGGAACAATGTATCCGGACAATTGCAACGGAACTTTCGGTATATTATATGGCAATGATGGTACGAGTTCTGACATCAATAATTTTTCAAATTTAAGCTTTCCTTTGGCACTAGAAAGAACTTTTCTGAAATCTTTATCGATCTCTGAAGATAGATCTACATTAAGTTTACCACCGGCTACACTCACTTCCGAAGATTTGAAATTTAGAATACGGTTTCGAAGTTCTACCTTTGCACTCGATATTTTAGTTTTAGGTGTAATTAGTGGACTTTTAATTAGAGAATTAATATGAATTGAATCCATGTAAAGAACAGATCTAAAACTACCCAGCGGGTCAGCAAATCGAAATAATCCTGAACCTTGAATTGAGCCATTTTGATTAACATCGATTGAAAACTTACTAAATTCAAAATGGTCACGATCCATCTGTCCAGTGATATGAAAATCTGCATCACCTAGTTCTAAAGTATCACTAACATGTTTTTGAACCTTACCATAAATTTCATAGTCTAAACCAAAATGTTCAGTAAGCATCAATTGAGCTTGCCAATGAACCATGCCCTTATGTTGAGGAAACACTAAAGCTAGAGGTAAGTCTCGACTGGTTACTCTAAACTGACCTGATTTTTCCTCGAA
>JAYZAC010000038.1:0-10765 GCA_036339875.1 bacterium
ATACCTTTTTCTGAGTTTCAGAAGATTTTTGATCCTCAAGTTGGAACGAGTATGATTTTTTGGCAAGAAGAGGAAGATCTTAGCCTTATTAAGCTTGATGATGTTCGTTTTGATGAGCTTCAAAGTCTTGTAAATTATGTCCTATCGGATTACAAGAATCAGATAGTGAAAACTAAAAGTGAAATGATTTTTAAGGATCCTCGTTTAGTTCTGTATGAGTGGGATGCTCCAGAGGATACTGAAAATAGAATAGCTTCTGAGGTGGATTCTATTATTGATGATTCGGAATCAGAAGTATCGTTGTTGGAAGTTTCTGTCCAAGTGGACGAAACTGCTCTCAATAACTCAGATGTTATTAGCTCAGACTTTGAGTTGGATCGTCCTGATAGAAGTTTAATTCTACGTCAAATTTCTGACTTACAAGCAGAGTTACGTACAAATCCAATGAATAATAAAGATGATTCTTGGCTTAAATTGGGTCATTTAGAATTTACCTTAGGAAATTATTTAGAGGCTATTGCTTGTTTTGAGTTAGGCATGTTTGTAATGGAGGTAGATTCTGAGTTATTAATAGAGTTCCGAAATGATCTATTTACTGCCTATCAAGATTTACAGGATTGGAACGACGTTAATAAAATATCTGAGCTATTACAAATGTCTTCAGAGTATTCTTTCAGTCAGAAGGAGTTAATCTATCTAGGTTATTATCTACTTGCTAATAGAGATAATTTGAGTTCGCAGCAGCTTGATTTTTTCAATAAAACTTACATCGTCGCGTTAGAAGATAATCTGCATGAATTACCTGTGGGTAGTCTTTGTGTAATTGCATTCCATGCACTGCCAAAGTCAGATAGCAACAAGTACTTATCATTGAAGATAAAAGATTATGTTCTCTATTCTTTATTCAGTAAAGGTCTCTACTATGTTTCTCAATTGCCACATTTTCTAGTTGATCGTAAGTCACTTAATCTAGATGTCGAACTCATACAAGACTTCCATTCCAAATTAGATAGACATTTTAAAACTTTAAGAGATGATTCAGAGGCTCTGCGAAATACGGCAATGTTCGAATTGGTTTTTGCGGTGGGTTATGCCGGTCAAAAGAATTCTTCTATGGTTAATAATAGTCTAGAGAGAGCTAAAAAGCTTGTTAAATCATCCAATGATGTTGTTTTACATGCTCTATCTAATTGTTATGAGGAGGTAGCATTCAGAGTTCTTAATGAAGATGAAATAGGTTTAAGAAATTCTGAGTCAATACTTGATGAGCTGACACAGGCGCAACGATATAAAGCAAATCGCTTGATCGATAAGTCGATTATTCTTCAGTCTGGTCAAGTAGATGAACCCTCTGACCTAATTAATCATGATATTGTTGGTCTTCGTGATCGTTCAGATGATGAATTGATTAATTTAATTCCTCAGAAGCTTAAAGCTATTGAAATGGAATCGAATATTCCACGTGAGAGACTTTCTTATAAACGAAAACAGCTATTTGGAGCTATTTTAGATAGTCTGCCTCGTTTGGGTGAGAATTTCACCTTTCAAATTCTTGAAGAAATTTACAGGGAATATAATGCACTAAATAGTTTAGAACATCGCGGAAGTGTATTGGGAAAAATGCTATCTCTAGCATACCTCTTCGATCGTAAAGATTGGATTGAAACATTATATAATGATTTTTTAATTCTTACCGATCAAGTGGAAACATATAGACTTAAGGCTATGACCGAACTTTTGCAGCCCGTTGTAGAGTACTTCCCCAAGATGATGCCTAATGAAGAATGTTTAGGCCTCGTAAGAAAAGTATTACTTAGTTTACAACAGGATTTGAATTCTCAAAAAATCAGGATTTTATTAGTGAGAGTTCTTGATTCAATTGATGAAGAAAAACTTTCAAAAGATCAATTAAAATTAGTTTTAGATGTTTATCTCAATAGAAAAATAGATGATCAGCAAACTAATCTTGAATTATTTCAATTTCTTCTACATAACGCTCGAAATTACACTTCTAATTTAAAAACGTGGCTGTGTGAACAGCTTTTAGGCTCTTTTGAGAAAATCAAGGATCATTTGTCAGTCAATGAGCACTTTTCTCTTTCTAAAGTCCAAGCCATGGAGTTTATGATTTATACAAATCCCAATGATGGTGAGAGTTCTCCGGAATTAAACAAGTTTATGATGGAACTCGAATTTATGTGGAAGCAACAATTTTTTAAATGGCTAAGGTCGATAGATATAGATCAACTTGAAGCCTTGGGAGCTTGAATGTCGGATATGCATGTAAAAGATACTGCGCAAATTCTTGAAAATATACGGGAATTTAGTAATCGTTTGTCTTCACTATTTGTTGGTCGTCAAGAAGTGATAGAGGATATGGTTATTGCGGCCATTGCACAAGAACCGCTTTTATTCATTGGACCACCGGGTACTGGTAAATCAGAACTAGTGACTCAATTTAAAAAAATGTTGGATTTAGATCAGGCTCAGTATTTCGAATATACTTTGACAAAGTTTACAGAGCCGTCAGAGATATTAGGGCCCTTAGATTTGAAGAAGATGAAAACAGGAGAATTTTATCGTCGTACACATGGCAAACTTCCTGAGGCTTCGCTTGCATTTTTAGATGAGATATTTAAGTCTAATTCAGCCATATTAAATACTTTATTGACAATATTAAATGAGAAAAAGTTTTATCAAGATGGTAAGCCAACGTCTGTACCACTGAAAATACTATTTGCGGCTACTAATGAAATCCCTGCACTGAGTGAGTTGGACGCATTAAAGGATCGATTCACCTTAAAGGTCAAAATCAATAAGGTACCTGAAGAACAATGGGATCAATTACTACAAAAAGGCTTGGAAAATGATACTTCCAGGTATTTCAATCGTTCTCGCTATTTAGATCAAATAGCGACATTAGATGATTTTGATACATTGTATTCTCATTTGCAGCGTAGTATGCAGGAGTTTGTCGAGACTGGAACTGATCCCTATTTCAGCAAAACGCTATATTTAGAGTTCAAGCGTATTATTAAAACGATCCTGCATGATTTTGAAGTCAGCATTAGTGACCGAAAATTGATAAAACTTTATAAGCTAGTCAGAGCTAAGGCTTTGTTCGAAAGAGGAGGAGGGGTTGAAAGAGAAGATTTCAGTATCTTAATTCATTTAGGTAACAACAGTGATGAGATCGAGTATTTGCAGCAGCGACTCTCGGAGATCTTAATTTAATTGATGATGAATGATCAGCAAATCACGATTTTAATACGCTCTAGTATCAGAACCAGTATGTATGAGTTGGGTAGCTATCGTGAAGATTTTCTAAAGACATACGTTGAACTCCTTTACAAAGGGGTTGAGCTTCCATTACCTGGAGTTGTCTTGGATTTGATCGGCAACTTAGGGTTAGAACTTCTTCACAACAGAGATGTTCTGGACTTACCCGAAGAAGTCAGTTATCGAAATTTGTTTTTTCTGAGCTTTAAGCATAGTTCCGATTGCTTAAGAAGTAGAGAAATGATTCCTTTCGAATCAGATTATTTTTGGGTTTTTTGTAAGCGCTTTCTCGAGATATTTTTCTCTCGGCTTGATATCTCTAGTATTCAGATTAATGCGGCTCGAATAAAAGACTTGTTACCTGAGTTAATCAAAGATGATCAAGATGAGATAGCGCGTTCTTATGTTTCGGAGGATATTGATTGGTTTAAAATTCTTGATAGATCTGATATTGCGAGAAATTATCAATTGAAAAAACCGTTGCTCAAAGATGAAGATTTCTGGGATTTATCTCAAGTGAAATACATTCGATCAGATTCGCTACGTTTCGCACTGAGAGAGTGCCATCAATGGCGTAACTGGTTATTATTGCATCACAGCCATGTTATGAGTCGTGTTCGTAAAGAAATCCAGTATTCAATGTCAGATATACAACAAGAAAGTGGTCAATATCCGGTTGGTGGGATTAGCGAACTGAGTAATAGGGGTAATATAGAAAACCTTTTAAGAAGTGAGCTTCTATACACTGAGGTTGACAGTGAAATTGATTTATTTGAGGTACGTTATCTGGAAAAGGAATTACTTTATTATCAACGAGATAGTAATCAAATAGATCAGTTTGAAGATGAAGTTCATATATATGTTTATCCTCGAGAGTCTTATCCTTACGTTAATGATCAACGAATTTATCCTTTTTTCTTATACTCAATTTTATTGTTTTGGATAGAACATGCTTCTAAAATTCATTCTAGTTTACGATTTAGATTTAATCTTCATGTGCAAATTAGAAATAAACGCGAGGAGGAGTTTCTTAGAGTATTAAGAAGCTTTGCAGGTGCTTTACTGAGAATGAATCGATTAAAGTTGAGTGTAGACGAGAATTTTGAGAATAACAGTTTTCAGCATGAAGCTCGTCGCGAATTGCATGTTGGTGCTATTAAATCTAGTAGATTTAGTTTCGATTGGTATTCGGACGGCTACAGTCTCCAAATTCCAGCTAAAAATCGTAAAAAAATGGCGGCATCCCTAAACTTTAAGTTTGACGAGCGAAATACCTTGGAGGTAGTCAGTCTTTGCTTGGCTGCGTTCTTTCAAGATAGCACTCTACTAAAATAAGTCTAGCAACTAAAGTTTAATCAGGTTGTAGATAATCTTAGTCGGAGATTATTCAAACTCTTCAGGAGCAGCTCTGTAGGATTGCACTGAGGGATTTGAGTTTGAACACTTATTAAATTATCAGTGCTAGCTGCATGATTTAACCAGTCGAAAGCGAGGCAAATAGCTTCATTTTCAGCAAGTCCTTTAGCTAGAAAACTGCCAATCATGCCAGCAAGGATATCGCCACTTCCGCCGCGCGCTAGTTGTACATTGGGTTGTCCCAAAATTACAGGATTATGATTACATCCGTAAACAACTGTATAGGCATCTTTTGCTAAAAGTGTTACACCCTTTATTTTAAGTGCATGTAGCATTTGCTCAAAGCCACCAGATTTAGATTGTTGATATAATTTTATCAGGATTTTTAATTCGCCAGGATGAGGCGTAAGAATACACTGTCGCGGATCAGTATTTGGTTGAAGGTGTTCTTCTAGTTCGATCCAATCATTAAACATTCTAAGGCCTTCTGCATCTAGAATAAGCGAATTCGAATGATTTTTAATCAGTTGTTTCAATTGTTTTTGGATATGGGAGTCTTGAGAGCAACCTGGACCTACGATAAGTGTTTCGGCATCAAATTTTCTGTTGAAACTGAATGACATAATATCTGGTGCTTTTGATTGTAGAATAGGTACACTGAGCTCGGGAGCTAGAATACTAACTAATCCTGATCCAACATTTCTAGCGGCTTGTGCGCAGAATAATCCAGCTCCAATTGTCCCTGGTGCAGCTCCAGCTACCACGACTTTTCCTTGTAAACCTTTATGCGAATACTGATCATTTAATCTTGGCGGTGCAGCAGGTTTTTTAGGTGCACGCCTATACCAGCAGGAATTTTTATCAACAATGGGAGTTATTCCAATATCTGCTATCTCGAGTTCACCAGTAGCGCGAATACCCTGAGCAAGATAATGCCCTCGTTTAGCAAATTGAAAAGTGACTGTTCTGTCAGCGATTACATGACAATGCCAGCCATTACCGGTATCGCTACAAATTCCGGACGGTATGTCTATGGAAATTATATTGGCTATTGTATTTATTTTATTAACAACAGTCTGTAAATTCTCTCTGATTGCTTGCTTGAGACCCGTTCCTAATAGGGCGTCAATGACCCACTCAAATCTCTCTGGTACGAAGTTTTTTATATGATTCGATTTTAAGCCAGACATGTTCATGATTTTCATGTGATGAAGTGCATCCAAGGTCTTTGGATGATCAGTTTGAAAGCATTCTACTTTGAAACCTTGGATATGAAGTTGTCTTGCGACTGCGTAACCATCTCCTCCATTGTTTCCTGTACCGCAAATGACGGCAATTTTATCCGATGGATTAATATTCGACTGAAAATTCATTCTAACTGCGTTTGCCGCTAATTCCATTAAATGAGACCCAGGTACTCCTGAGGACTCGATTGTTAGTCGGTCCTGATAATTCATTTGTTCGCTTGAAAGGACTGCAGGATAATTCATGTGTAAATTTTATCAAATGATCCATTCTAGGTAGTAGTTTTCACTTTCAAACGGCATCAAATGCTACAATGGGCCCATGTTTGAAGCACGACAACCTAGTCTACTTTTGTGTATGGCTCCAAGTTGGGGGGTGGAAATGCCTCCTATTTCTATTGCAACCCTCGTCAGAGCTTTAAGAGACCAAGGGGTCAAGGTAGATGGTCGAGACTTAAACATTGAGTGTTATCATAAACTTCCACAGAAGGCTGATTTTTTCTGGGATAAGTCGAACTTACATTATTGGGTTAATCCTAAACTTTTTGCAGAGAACCTTTTTGACCCACTTGATAGTTTATTTGATGATTTGGCTGATGAATTGGCTTATGGTCAGTGGGATGTTATTGGATTTACTGTGATTTCAAGTAATGTCATATTTATCAATCATCTTATTCATAGAATAAAGCTCCGACAACCAGACAAAATTATTATTGTTGGTGGCCCCTGTCTATCTTTCAAGGAAGAGAGAGCACGTTTGTGCGACGAGATAGATTATTTTGTTGCAGGTGAAGGGGAAGATAGCCTAGCAGAGTTCATGCAGTATATTCAGGGTAATCTTCGAGATTTACCAATGTCTATTTATCCATCCAGAAATTGTGATCTAGATTTACCGTTTAGAGAGTGTAAAGATCTCACTCAATTCGGTATTCCAGATTATTCTATATTCCCGCTTAGTCTATATACGCTGGATGCTTTACCACTAATCTTTACTCGTTCCTGCTTATTTAAATGTAGGTTTTGTGCTGATCATAAGAGTATGGGCAAATTTCGCAAACTTAATGAAAGTCAAATGTATGCAATGTTTAGCGAGTTTTACGAACTAGGTTACAGAAAATTCTGGTTGAACGATCTACTAATAAACGGAATTATGAAAGAATTGGTTTCGGTATTTCGTAGACTTCAGACTGAGGATAAATATTTTGAATGGATTGCGCTGGCTACTCCAAATCGTCAATTGCAGCCGCAAGACCTTGCCCTATTAAAGGAATGTGGCCTGCAGACTCTTAACTTAGGAATTGAGTCTGGTTCTGATACGGTAATGCGATTAATGCGTAAAGGTTTCAATCGAGAACAGGCAGAATTAGGTTTGCAAAGGATTTTCGAGGCGGGCATAAATACGCAACTCAACATAATTGTCGGCTTTCCGGGTGAAACGGACGAATTATTTGAAGAGACATTGGAATTTCTAGAAAATAACAAACATCGGATTTGTGGTTTTACTTCTGTAAACAGTTGTGTACTTCTACCAGGGTCCGAAGTAGCATCGAATCCTGAGAAGTTTGGCATTGACTTTCCAGAGGGGGCTGATCGTCAAACTGAATGGAGAATACCGGGCGAAAATACGAAGGATATAAGAAATCAAAGATTAAAAAAAGTTCTTGATTGGATAGATTCCAATGGCTACAACATGTATTCTTCAAATAAGGCTAGTACCATCTATTCAAAACAAGATTAGTAAACAATAGCGATTCTTTCAAGTCTTCCATCTTAGCCTCAGGAAAACCGTAATTAGATTTCATGTAGTTGACAGCTACTGTTAAATTCCTAAACTTATTACAAGTATTTTAGGCTTTTTAAGGCTGATATACCTGTGAAAATTCAGATCAAGAATTGATTAAAGTGAAACTTCATGGGCGAGACCGCGTAATAAGTAGTATGTCGTCCCACAAAGGTTCATTGGCTAGAGAACTGGTTCAATTGTATGCTTAGTGATATCCATAAGAAATTATACGTTAGTGGAATTACTCTTACTGGATACTTACTGATTACAATTACTCTTCCCATTTCATCAATATCCGCGAGTCAAACTAATAGTTTCTCAGCAATCGATGGAATTATAGCTTTTCAAAATAGAGCTCCGAAAAATCCCACTCTTACTACTGTATATTCTAGGTGGAAAAATGCGATACAGTTCTATGTTGCGTCAGGGATAAATCGTTTACCAAATTCTATGATATCTGACCTGAGAAGTGCGGGCGTGACCGTAGAAGACAATTTGTCTCAGAAGCAAATTGACGATAGTTTCAATAGTTCCAACACGAATGTTGAAGTTATTCAGCAGTTCGAAAACTCAACTTCTTCGGACTCAAATACGTCAACCTCTGGAGCAGAATCATCTGTGGGTGAGCAAAGTAATTCAGGTCAGCTAAGCAATGACTCAGCGAGTCAAATTGCGAGCGATTTAGCTTCAGGAACAGGCAGTTCAACTGTGAATCAGACTTCTAATAGTTCTAATCCGAATTCGTCTGATGCCATTTCTTCTGACTCTATAAATTCTTCAAACTCTTCGCCTGAGGTGGGTGCTGCGGGAACTGCAGGAGCCTCCAACATCGCGGATAGTGGGTCTAACGTTGAAGAGAGTAGTTTACTGGGTAACAATAACCGGCGCACTTCTTACGTAATAAGTACTCAATTCGGAAGAATAATACAGGCGCTTGGTGGTAACAGTTCAGGAAATCTCGGTCGCTCCGCTGCAAGAGGTTTTATAAATTATGATGGTTCTAAACCGCCCTCGCTACATTCTGATGGACCAGTAAATAGTGGTGGAGCTAACATTCCCTCCTCGGGTGGTTCTAACGGATCGATACCAGGTACTTCGGTAGGTATAAGCGAGGATCCAATTTCAGACTTAGGTGATCAGTTATCTGGTGGTGGAGGAAGTGGGTCTGATGGAGGTTTATCTGGTTCTACTACTTCTGGTTCTTCAGGTGGCAGTTCTGGCGATGATAGCGTTACGGGTGGTTATGCTGTATCTTCTAACTATACCTGTTCTTTAGGTGCGTATGGCGGGCAATGTGTAAAATACGTTCGAGATCAGTTTGCCAATCATCCAGGCGTTTCTGGTTTGTCACCATTGTGTGGTGCAAGTTCTAATTCAGAAGAGGATTGCGGTGCCAAATTTGCCTATTTAAGTGATCTGTGGGATTTAGGTTATGGTAAGGGTGTTACGCCCAGAAAAAACTCGGTAGCCGTTTGGTATTCGCAGAATAGTGATTATGGTCATATGGCTGTGGTTTACGATGTTGTGGAAAATCCTAATGGGACGTATAACATATTGATTCATGACTCGAACTGGACTGGTAACGAGACCCAAATGTGTGCCATACCGTACGAGGTAGACACATCTACCATGCAAACGCTTCGTAATGGCAACCCAAACCCCAAAACTTTAATTGGATTTATTTATGGTGAATCTGCGGATACTGATTCCAGCGGAGACGGATCGACAACAGGTGGCTCATTCACCGCAGGCAGTACTGATGGAGGTATTTTGGCTGGAGGTCCTGCTGCGGGTGGATCGGGAGGAACTGGGACAACGGGTTTGACGGGGGATAGTTCGAATGATCAAACCGATATAAATAATGGAAATGTAACAGCTAGTCCTGTAACACTAGGATTAAGTGTTAGTTCGATTGTCTTTACAGAATATGGTGTCAGTCAAAATATTATTACAAATTCTCAAGTGATTGGTACAGACATAAGCGAGTCGGATTTCTTGCAGGCTAATCAGCAAACTAATCCAGCTTTGGTATCTTTGTACAATGGTATTAAAAATGATGCGGATTTTAAGTACATAGCTGAATTAGCACTTGCTATAAACCCCAATCAACCGATGCCTAGATTAATCCTTGCCGACGATAATCAAGTCAACCAAGGAAATGGAATCACACCACAATATAATCCTAATACCAACGAAATAATTCTTGGTAATGCAGCCTTTTCGCAAAACACACTAATGGAGATGAAGGTTATTGCTATTCATGAATTAGCACATTCTCAACAGAAAATTCGTGTATTTGATATGGAGCAATTATATGGACCCGATGGTCAACATTATGCCACGGAGATAACTTCTCTAACGGGTGCTTATGTTGAAGGTTATGCTGAATTTTGGCAAGCCTATTACGAACCTAGTGAATGGGCTAAGTTTCAGTTTGGAATGTCACATTGTGGCTTTCGTCGAGAGGGTAGTAATTCGACAGTTCAGAATCCAGAATATAATGGAATTGTCGGTGCTTCATTGAGTTGTGAGGATATGATTCCTTGGACTTCGTTAGAAAAAGAAGACTTTTTTAAGATAGAGGGTTTAATTGCTTCGATTTTATTGGAAGTAGCATTGAGGATTCCAGACGGTTTTCCAAAACTTATTCAAGCATTAGTTTTGGAAAACAATGAAGGGACTACCAGTATTGATATTTTAAATATGTTAGGTCAAATACTTTCAGATGAAGATAATGCTCGCTATTTATTAATATTGGACGTCATGACAAACTTTCAGTACTCCTTAGATGAATTAAAACAGATTTCAGGGACTACCAATCTTACAATTGAAGGATTCACATATGATCAACCGATGGCACTTCTTGGAGGACTAACGGGGCGTGACTTGATAATGCAAGAAGCTAGAAAAACTGTTGATAGTAATGGCTTCGTGGTTCATTACAACGGTTTTCATGCATTAGATCAATTAAATACCTCAATTGGAAGCCAAGCCTTATTGCCGCGAATAGATGCGCGAGCGCTAAGTAGAGGATCAAACAAAGCCAGTGAACCGGATGTGAGTGGGGAGATCTATTTCAGTGGTAAGAAAGAAACGGCATTTA
>JAYZAC010000039.1:0-4095 GCA_036339875.1 bacterium
GAATCTATTGACTCACTGAATTTAATATGAACGCGCATCTGTTTTTTCAGAATACGACCATCACTATCTGGAAATATAGTAGGACTTTGGGCTGTTATATTCAAAACATCTGGCCTTTTACGATCTAAAATTAAACTTCGACCATTCTCAACAGGACTCTCATGACCAACGCCATCAATAGCAATAACTTTCCATACTACTGTTCCATCAGGTAGCTGATCCAAATTTACATGTGCTTGGATGACTCCAGCTTCATAAGAATAGTTGTGCACAGTCTGATTTGAATCGATTAACTGCAAGCGATAATTAGAAGCCTCAGGAACCGGATTCCAACGGAATACTTGAATCCCCCCTAGCACTCGAACACCTTCATTTGGAGTAACTAGAACAGGCTGATCTAAAGCCTCTGAATCCAAACCTAGATCTCGAAGAGTTGTGCCGATATTCCCAGCCGCATCAATTGCCCTCGCCGTAACTCTTATTCGACCATCATAACCATACAATTTTTGATTAAATTCAAAATTAAAAGCCTGATTATGCTTAAATTTTGTTGGATCCTTATCTAGATTCAGTGGAGTCCAGTCCAAAACTGCTGGAAAAGTAGATGAACCAAATTTATTCACCGCATCAATACGAATTTCGACAGTTTGAACTCCCGTACCTTTTGTACTTCCATATCCTGCGGCAATCATTGGATAAGTTCCCACATCAGTAGCTATTCCGCTAAGGTTAATAACACCCGAAGTGACCCAAGTCTCATTAAAAACATCAATGCTTACAACCGGCTCCTGAGTATCGTAAAGAAAGAAACTAGTAGAAATATCACCTTTATTTCCACTCATATCCACCGGAGTAGTTTCCATTTTATAAATACCATCAAAGCTGCCGTCTGTTGGAAGACCTATAGGTTCCTGACTGATCGTATCAACATTTATTTCGAATAACACACGGCTTACAGAAGGACCACCGTAAAGGGGCGCACCTTCAGTAAGATCGCCCTTAAACTTAATCGATCCTGTAACAATTTCACCCGGTCCCATAGAACCAAAAGATTCCACGATTGATAGTACTACAGTTGTAGAGGTTGTCGATCCGGAAGCTTCAACGGCAGTTTTTATACCAGAACCTAAAAATCCATTTTCTGAACGAGAATCAAAAATAACTGCCGATACTACATTCAATGGACCTTTGACTACTGAATTATTCGGTGGAAATCGATAATCAACCCCCATGAACCCAGCTGGTACAGGAAAATGATTACCGTCCATAACTTGCGGTGATTGAGTATCATAGTAGTAAGAAAATACGTGTAGATCGCTCAGATTTCCCGCCGTATCTTTCAGTCTTGAAGACACCGTAAAAACCCCATCATCATCACCATTTTTGAATACATCATTACTAAACGTTAATCTGATACTGCTTGAAGAGGTTAGCACAGGCTCACTCACCTGAAATAACTGAGGTCGACGAAGATAATTTCGAACCTCCACTTGAGTAGAGGTTAATTGCATTTCTGAAGTCAAGCTAGATTCCATCACCAAAGATATCTCAGGTAATCCCGCTGATCTAGGCAGGGTGTGATAGTTATAAAAAAGACCCTCCTGAGGGGTAGTCTTTAAAATTAAATTAGTACTTAACTTCTCCTGATCTAGAGATAACACTACCGACTCTACGAATTCGTTACCCACCTTATCTTTCATAGATATCTGAAATAAATATGTACCATCTGTATCCATAATCGATGGATCAGGGTAGAAGTCCACAGTTCTTGGACCAAAGATTTCTAATCGGCCTGGTATGATACGGTTAGGTTGACTTTCTATTGGACCAAATCCATTGATGGTAACGCTCGCAGGATCGGGTCCTGACCCAAATGTTTCTCCACCTTTTGTATTAGGATGCTCTCTCATTACTAAACGTAAGGGAGTAGGAGCAGAGCTGATTACACTTCCATCTGCTGGAATTATATTACGCCTGAATAATACGGGAGCAAGACTATCTACGATAAACGCCTGAGTCTCACGATAAGCTGGACTGACTGGATTCCCTGCATTATCTCTACCATCAGTAATCAATATTTCCACAGGTCCATCAAGCTCGCCATCCAAACTAGGTAATACTACATACTGATACTCATATTCAAACCCCTCACTAATTACTTGCCCTAATCCAGCTTCAACTACAAATCCTCCTTGTTGAGTGATCCATACTTTGGGAGCTTCTGCCATAAACTCATCCATGAGGACCTGAATTCTTATCGTTTCACCAGAATTAAAGAAGAACGGTCGAGATGACTCGATTGATGAATTGTTAATTCGAACAGATTTCACCTCTGGTGATTCGCGATCATATTTAAGAATTATCTGAGCAGAGGAACCCACGCCAATATTTCCAGCTTTATCACGTTGTGTAATATCAGTGACATACTCGCCATCTGCCACAAATCCTAAATCTAAAACACTCCTAAATTGACGATTTAAATCATTTATCCTTTTCGTAGGCCTAACGATAAATGGCTCGGTTACATTTATATCCACACTAGCCTGCCGCTCTATCAATCCATCAATAGTCAAGGACGGAGAATTAGTCGCAAAAACAACTTGTTCAGTAGTAATAGATGGCGAAACGGGAGGTTTACGATCAAGTATTATTACTCCTAAATCGTGAGCGGATGAAGCAATTTCTACTCTAGGGTCAATAGGGCTGGTTATGAACACTTTAGCCTGTACCGATACTTCAACATTTTGATTAGGCTGGAGTCCGTCAATCGGTATTGATATATCTTTACTAAAAAATTCTCCACCCATTAAATTGTCAAGCTGCTCCTCCTTAAAGAAACTATTTTGAGAAAAACTAGAGGCTATTGAGAAAACAACTCTGTGTGGTTTCTGCTCTTCGCAAACTGAACCTATAATATTGATGGCCTGTTCATTTGTAATGGAACCTTCATCAAATGGTTCCATTTTTAATAAGGTGAAACATGGTTCAAGACTCAGTCTTTCAACCTCAATGCTATCGACTCCAAGATTCCCAGCTTCATCAAAAATATTGATAGTAAATGTTGTAGTTGTTACACCCAATGGTCCTAGTCCAGGATCTTTGGGTAACTCGATTCCTGCTACAACTAAACGACCACTAGACTCGCAGTAACGCTCAATCTCGTCACCAGTGACCGTATTTAGTATTTTTACCTTAGCATTAGGTTGATCGGTCTCTATTAGTAATCCAATTGACGCCAGATCGGTGGGACCCCAAGGAGTACCTGCTGCCGGAGGGTTTGTTTGGAAAGTAGTACTTATACCATTGGGCAGAAAATTGGGTGCGACGTTATCATGAATCAACGTAATTATGTTGGACTCTTGTTGAAAGCCAAGATTTGTACCATTTGTATCTAAACTGCGAACTTTAAGTTGAATAACATTCAATTCATTTGTCGCTAATGCAAAATTAGGCTCAGAATAATTACCTGCTCCCTGTTTTATAATTGTAGATATTGGAGTAAAGTTTCTAAATACAGATACTTCATAATTTTCAGCAGTTCCATTAATTGTATAAAAAAGAGTTACAAACTGTTCATTAGTATAAAGTGGTACCGTTTGATTGGAACCTTCAATATGATTGAGTCGAACTGAGGAAACTCGAAATTCGAGATCTCTAACAATGGGCAGACTTGCAGTCGTGGTTGTCTTTAATCCTCCTCCTAATGAGGTTTCAATCATTCGCAAAAAAAACTCATTATTTCCTTCGACCAAAGGAACTTTCAATAAACTCTGCCTAACTCCTCCTGTATGTTCAAAATCCTTTATTCTTGAAACGACTTTCGTTAAGTCATTATTTCGAAAAGCTTCAATAGTATAAAGTCCTTGGTCAGCATCAATATCTAAGACCAGTTCGATCTGTGAACCAATTTTTTGAAAGCTCGTACTTATCGGTAAATTCGGGTTGGTTCGTGCAAAATCAAACTTATTAATGGCAGCATTAGAAATGCTTACACAGTGATAACAAGTTATTAAAATGATTAGGTATAAATAACGCATAAACAAAAAAAGCCTTTTTCGGCCAGATTTTGCTATCAATTCGGTGCGATTATAGCAT
>JAYZAC010000040.1:0-7878 GCA_036339875.1 bacterium
AGTGGCTAAAATGTAAACCGAAATTACGCGTGGGTTATTCTTTTCTTGTAAAAAATAATTTATTGAATCCCCAGAGAATGGTATATCGCGCAATTTCTGAAGCTAGAATGATGAGTTCTTTTCACATTTATAATACTGAAATTCGTTATAAAGAATCGCTGCAGCAAATCATACTAGATGAAGAAATTAAAACGGTATATCAGCCAATTGTGCATACTAATACAGGCGAAATCTTTTCATATGAGGCCTTGAGTCGGGGCCCTGAAGGTAGCGAGTTTTTTAATCCCCTTTTTCTTTTTGAAATTGCTAAAGATAGTGAGTTGTTATTTGAACTAGATAACGTGTGTCGCAAGAAAGCCATCGATAATGCAGTCGCTCTAGATCCTAAATTGAAGTTGTTCATAAACGCCTTGCCTACGACTATTCATGAGACATCATTTAGAGAAGTTTACTTGAAAGAGTTTATGGAAAAATACGAACTAAGACCCGAGAACTTAGTTTTTGAAATCACGGAAAGTCTTGCTATTCAAAATAATGAAACTTTCATGGCTGATATTCGTCGCTACACTGCAGATGGTTATCAAATTGCCATTGACGATACCGGTACGGGTTATTCAAGTTTTGAAACTATCTTGAAAATTAAGCCGCATTACATAAAAATTGATATATCTATGATACGAAACGTTGATACGGATCCTCTGAAACAAACTATGATTGAAGCATTAGTAAATATAGCTAACTCTATCAATGCTAGAACAGTTGCAGAGGGAGTCGAGACAGTGGACGAATACAAAAAGATACAACAATTGGGTGTTGACTTCTGCCAAGGTTATTTGTTCAGTAAGCCTGGACCACCGTTTCCAGACGTACAAAAATACGTCTAGTACTAAATTCTTGTAAGTTAAACTTCTTGCATTTGCATTTTTACTAAGTAAAATATTCAAAAAACTCCAAAGGAGACTCGATGGCCAAATCACAAGCCAAATCTACATCAAATTCAATAGTAAATGAGTTCACAAATGATTGTGAAAGACATCTCAAGTATTCCGTTGTAAAAGATAGGTTTACTAAAGCTGATCATGACGAGTACTACTCTCTTTCATTAGCAGTTAGAGATCGCATCATAGATCGTTGGTTCTCTACTCAAAAACGATACTACACCGAAAATTGTAAGCGTGTTTATTACTTGTCACTCGAATTTTTACTGGGACGAATGCTAGAAAATAATGTAATTAATCTAGGCATTGAAGATGAGGTTAGAGTGGCTTGTAAGCAGCTAGGCGTTGAATATGATGATCTTCGTGAAGTTGGCGAGGACCACGGCTTGGGCAATGGTGGGCTTGGTCGACTTGCGGCATGCTTTTTGGATTCACTTGCAAGTCTTTCCTACCCTGCTGTTGGGTATGGGATTCGATATGAGTATGGAATATTTAGACAAGAAATAAAAGATGGTTTTCAGGTGGAAGAACCTGATAACTGGCTAGCCAGAGGCAATCCTTGGGAAATCGCTTGCCCTAACTTATCTGTGGTAATTCGCTTTGGTGGGAGACTTATAAAACCGCAAGGTGAAAAATCTGACGAGTTGAAATGGGTTGATACAACTGAAATATTGGCAGTCCCCTACGATACTCCGGTAGTGGGTTTTGAAAATGATTGCGTGAATACCTTACGACTTTGGTCAGCTCGTGCTACGCATGATTTTGATCTCCAAGAATTTAATGATGGTGACTATTTTGCTGCGGTCCAAGATAAAAATGCTGCAGAGAAAATTACAAAAGTACTTTATCCGAATGATAATAACTATGAGGGTAAGGCTCTTAGATTCAAGCAACAGTATTTTTTCGTTTCTGCTAGTATTCAAGATATCATTAAAAGGTATAAAAGAAGTCACGACAATTTTGATGCATTTACTGAGAAAGTGGCAATACAACTTAATGATACCCACCCAGCTCTTAGTGTATTAGAGTTGATGAGACTTCTAATGGATGAGGAAGGTTTAGATTGGGCCACAGCTTGGAATATTACCGTTAAGACTTGTGCTTATACGAACCATACTCTACTACCGGAAGCTCTTGAAAAATGGTCGGTGAATTTGTTCGAAGAATTTCTACCTCGCCATCTTATGATTCTTTATGAAATAAATCGTTTATTTTTAAGAGATGTTAGTCTTAAGTATTCTGGCGATCAGGAAAAGATTATTGCAATGAGTTTGATACAGGAACAGCCGGTACGTGAGGTGCGAATGGCTTATCTTAGTATTGTAGGATCCCATTCTATCAATGGGGTAGCAGAACTTCATAGCAAACTCCTCCAAAAGGATCTTTTAAGTGATTTTGCAGAGCTATATCCAGAGCGTTTTAATAATAAAACGAATGGTGTAACGCCTCGTCGATGGTTGTTGCAATGTAATCCCCGCTTAGCCGAGCTAATCAGCGAGAAAATTGGTAGGGATTGGATCACTGACTTGTCTCAGCTAACTAAGATTGAAAGTCATATTAAAAACAAGTCATTCCGCAAACGTTTCAATGATATCAAATCTGAAAATAAACGAATATTAGCAGATTTGATACAGGAGCAAACCGGTACTTTTATCGACTCGGAATCAATCTTTGACGTACATATTAAGAGAATTCACGAGTACAAACGTCAGTTGATGAACATCCTTCATACTGTAATGTTGTATCGAAGATTAAAGTCAGGTTCTCTGAGTGATTTTCATCCTATGACAATAATTTTTGGTGGAAAGGCGGCGCCCGGATATTTTATGGCTAAGTTATTCATAAAGTTGATAAATTCTGTCGCTGAATTTATCAATGTTGATCCTGATACGAAAGATAAGCTGAAAGTTGTATTTGTCCCAAATTATAGAATATCTGTAGCAGAGAAAATGTTTCCAGCAACTGATTTAAGTGAACAAATTTCAACGGCAGGATTTGAAGCTTCAGGCACTGGTAATATGAAATTTGCTCTAAATGGCGCACTGACAATAGGGACAATGGATGGTGCTAATGTTGAAATGGCGGAAGAAATCGGCGAGGAACATATGTTTATTTTTGGTCTTCGCGTAAATGAAATCGAGGAGATGCGTAATGCAGAATCCTACAATCCTTGGGATGTTTACAACGAAAATAGAGAAATTCGTGAGACTCTTGATATGATTCGATCAGGATTTTTCAGTCCCAAAGATCCTGATCTTTTCGAGCCAATTTTTCACAGTTTATTAAACCAAGGAGATCGTTTTTTTGTTCTTGCGGACCTCGTAGATTATGATCGTTCTAGATTAGAAGCGAATAAGCTTTACAAGGATCGTAAAACTTGGACTGACAAAGCAATCATGAATATGACTCGAATTGGAAAATTCTCTTCCGATAGAACCATACATGAGTACGCAAAAGGAATCTGGGGAATTAAGTCGATTCCGGCTAAAAAAGACTAACTTAAGTTTCACACTATCGGTTACTTTATGTTTGTGAGTAAAGTCACTGGTAGTTGTTACGACAGCCAAGATCAGGTTGGGCTTTAGCTTACTTGTTATTCAAGGGTAGCGGACCCCAAAGTTCTTCTCGGTAAGTAAGAACTTCGAAACCACTGTCAGTCACAAGAATAGTATGTTCGAATTGAGCGGATCTTTTTCCGTCACGAGTAAAAACTGTCCAGCCATCCGATTTGTCTAAGTAAACCGGGTAATCTCCAGCATTCACCATGGGTTCGATTGTGAAAATCATACCCGGTTGTAATTTTATACCGCGGTTAGGCCTTCCATAATGTAGTACGGTTGGGGGTTCGTGGAATTCCAGTCCCACTCCATGTCCGGTGTAGTCTCTGACTACTGAATAGCCTTTTTTCTCTACAAATTTTTGGATTTTGAAGCCTATATTACTTAGCCGAGCACCAGGAGCAACTTGGTCAATGCCTTTATAGATTGCACTGTGGGTTATTTCTACTAGTTTCTTATCCTCTTCACTAACTTCTCCGCAGTAAAAGGTGTAGTTTGTATCACCAAAATAACCATCTAGAATTGGGGTGACATCGATGTTTACAAGATCTCCATCCTGTAGAACATAATCCCCAGGTATTCCATGACAGACAACGTCGTTTACAGAAATACAACAGGATTTAGGAAAGCCCCTATAGTTTAGGGGTGCAGGTATTGCACCGTGTTCCAGTGTCATTTCGTAGCAAGCTTCGTCAATGTTATCTGTACTTATACCCGGTTTCACAAGTTTACCCATTTCATGGAGAATCTTGGAAGCTAGTCGGGCACATCGTGAGATTCCCTCAATTTGCTCTTTGGTCTTAATGTAAACACCATCTACAATGCGTTCTGGTCGATGCTTATTCATGCAATTCCTCCTACATCTATGTTTGCTTCAAAAGGTATTTTTTGCAAGATTTTTCGACCGAGTAATATTTGATTTATTTGATGTCCTCAATCATACGTAATAATCCTGATATTGTATAAAAATTAAAAAAAAACGATTTTTTTTGAATGCAATACAACTTTTTCCGTAGAATTTCGTCATCTATATTACGCGTCATTATCTGCATTGTTTGTATCAGTGTTGATATGAGGTTTTAGGAGGAAGTTCTACTATGGGTAAATCATTACTATTAAGGCTGTTTTTCGGTTTTGCAATCGTAATCACCAGCATCGCCATATCTGTCGAAGAGAGAGTCGAGGATTTTGAACAATTTTGGCAGACTTACGAGGATGCTTATGTATTTTTCGACCTTAAGAAAGAGGACCATGGTGTTGACTGGAGCGCCCTTAAGGATGAATTTCTTGAGAGAGTTCGTAATTCGAAAAGTGATCTAGATCTCTATGCAGCAGTCACCGAAGCTCAAACATTACTCAGAGATGGACATTGTTACAATAGTAGTTTTGCTAAAATCCGTGAAACCGAGCGAATATATTTTCAGAGAATCGGCTTAAAGCTTGTTGATGGGCGAAAAATTGCCGTTAGTAAGGTACCTGAAGAGGGCCCTTTCGCAGACGCAGGTATCAAAGTGGGAGATGAGCTACTCAAGTTCGATGGAAAAACAATTCGTCAACTTGCTAAAGAGGCTAGAAAGTATAGTGCAGCGTCTTCAGAAAGTCAGTTCTGGAAGGTTTTTTCATCACAACTCTATATTAATAACCCGTTGAAAGGTAAGCCAAAAGCAAAGTCTTCCCAGTTGGTGTTTCGCAATTCGTCAGGTGAATTAATTGAGGTGGACGCAGATTGGAATAGTGTAGATCCTACTGGACCTCAGAATGAAGTAACTGATGGTTGGATAGATGATGCCAAGGGAGTTCAGTTAAGTGAGTTCGATCAGAAAAAAATTGAAGGACCCCTTCCAATTGATGTAGCGGTATATGAAGGTGATTCGTACAAAATCTCATACATTAAAATAGAGAGTTGGATGAAAACCGAAGATCCAATTGAACAATTTGAGGAGGTCTTTCAAGCGATTGCGGATACGGATGGCCTTGTTCTTGACCTTAGAGGAAATGGTGGTGGTGTTGGCCCTTGGGGTGTTCTATTCACAAACTATTTATTAGAGAAGGATGCGGATCAAAAATCTATTAAAGCTCGTTTATCTAAATTTATGAAGATCTTCTCCCGCGAAACAAATTTAGATGAAGATGATGGATCTAAACAACCAAATGATTCATGGTTCGAGAGGAAGTTATCCAAGACTTTCTTTCGAGCAGCTTACCCACAGCTGGACGAACCAACGCTAGAACAAATTTTTTCAGAGCCTGAATTTATGAAGGCTGTTCTTAAAAAAGCTTTTGGTCTGAAAGTGTCCGTCGATGAGCTAAAGAAGTATTTCAAGGACGGACAGTTCCAAGATTTCTATGTAAATCTGAGCCTGAATGACAGGCTTAATAAAATCAAACCTTACACTAACCCTGTTTACGTTTTGACTGATGGAGGATGCTATTCCACCACAGACATCTGTATGACTATTCTTGCTGAGTTTAAGAGGATTAGGCTGATAGGAACACCTAATGGAGCTGGTTCAGGTTCCCCTATTCCGTTTGTTTTGAAGAATTCTGGGTTACAGGTTTATGTGCCTCACGCCAGAGCTTTCCCACCTTACGGGACAATGATTGAAGGTCGACCTTTACAGCCTGATTTAGTATTGACTCAAACTAAAGAGGATCTTATTAAAGGTAAAGATACGGTATTAACGGAGGCTGTTCGTCAGTTATATGAAGAAATTGTCCCCTTAACAAATACTTTCTCCGATGGTGAATTTGAATTGCCTGAAGCGATTGAAGCTTACTCTACAATCAAAGAACAAGAGATAGAATGGGGCGTTCTTCAAACCCCTGACTGGGCAATCAATGCGACGCTAGAGCATCAGAAGCGAAGTAAACTTAAACTTAAGTAGATATAATAATTAGCTATGTTTTCGAGGGCCGGTAATTTTTACCGGTCCTTTTTATTTAAATAATATCGAAAATAAATCAATTATGCTTAAATGCTGGACTTTTATGAATTGGCGATTGGTTTATTTTGTTGTCTTGTGTTTTACAGGTCTCAGGCTTACTTGGGGATTGAGTATCCCTGCTGGCTGGTCTTCTGTTAGTTTTCCAATCACTACGATTAGCTCTCCTTCTGAGGTTTTTGGAACCGGAATTTCAAACATAGAAGAAATTGTAGGTCTTGAAGACCGGCGTTTTACTTATTGGAATACCAATTCTACAGGTAACTCAGATACTCTTACTCGATTATATCCGAACAGAGGATATTTCATAAAGTCTGATAGCACTTTTGATTTATCTCAAACAGCAACATTTAGTCTTGCTAATTATCCATTAACTACAGGATTTCAATTGATTCCCTTAAAATCGGGAGAAACTTTATTCAGTTTGACTAACTCTAATGAACTATCATCGAGAATTTATGCAGTTGCAGGACTTCATGCAAATCGTTGGTATCTAAATTACCCTGGTGAAGATTTATCTTATTCTTCCGTGGTGGCTGAAACGCTTAACTCCACTTCTGTTAGCCCCCTTCTGGAACTCACACCGGGTTTTGCTTATTTCGTTGGTTTGAGACCTCTACTAAAGAGAGTTAGTATTGAATCTGTAAGACTTAATTCTAAGATGGTTCAGGGTGCAAAATTTAAGTTCAGTACCATCAATCAAATAGATTCAGATAATAGTTTCTTTCTCAACGAATCGAGTTTCAAGCTAGGTGCGGCTTTATCAAATGATCGAGGAGAATGGTCAGGCGATATTTTTATACCCTTTGAATCTAAAACTTTAATTTCTCAATGGCAGGCTGTTAAGGATTCTAAAGGAATCAGTGGATCGGATTATGTTTCGGGAGAATTTATGTTCTCTACATATCGTTTAGACGCTACAACTTCCTTTGAAAAAATTACTAGAATAAATTTTTCTCCTCTGACTAATGCGGTTTACTTTCAACGTCTGAAAGATCACGAGAGTAGTCAGTCTAACTTGTCTGCAAACTTATTGAGTCAATTGGTAGAGCAAGAATCCAAAGGTTTTAGTGAATTTAATACGGCTCCATTTCAGCTTTTTGAAACCATGGTTAACGACAAGAACCCTTTGCATCAGTCTAGTTTCATAGGGCGTAATTTATCTGCATTTGAGTCCACATCAATTGACTTGGCTCATCAAGTTGGTAATAACTTGTTGGGAAGAATGTTTGACAATTCTAATCAACTTTTAGGGAATTTATGGTCTCTTCATAAAGCTAATTCTAAACCTTTCCAAATAATATCCCGACAATTTTTGAATTCATTGAGAAATGGATTGGAGACATATACCGATTTAGATTCAGTACTTATCGAATTATATAACCATGGAGGTCCAAACCTTCGACTTATTTCACGGGAGTCCAGCGACGATTCGTTTCT
>JAYZAC010000041.1:0-6290 GCA_036339875.1 bacterium
ACGGCGAGCGAATTCTTTAAAACATCTTTCACTTGATCATCAATTTCACGACTTGAAACAGTGGTATCAAACTTTGGGTTTGTGCATATTGCTAGCTCAGAGATTGATTCAGGAAAGTCACATTCGTGAGATCGACCTACAATGTGTTGCTGGAATCCAAGTTCGCATAGAATTTCAGTTGCGCTCGCTATCAGAGATACGATTCTGGGACTCATAGAAGGTCCTCCCTATTTAATCCTGCTCAGTTTCGTTAATATTTTGACGCATGAAATGAGCCGCCATGCTTCTTAATCAGTTTTCAGAATTTGGTAAGCTTTCGACCAGATTAACATCAACACCAAAATCCGAAAGTAAATCGTTCAATAATAGGTGAGCCGATTTTGATTTAACTTCAATTTCACAAGGAATATACTTGCTAAATTCGAACCCTTCGATAATGGTCGCAAGAAATACGTTTTGAGAGTATTGTCCAAATTCAAAGATCTCATGAGCCAAAATCTGCCCCTGTTCTTTGTTGATAACTAATAACATTCTTGGGTGGTAGGGTCCGGAGGAATGATCTGTAATAACCATAGGAGAATAGCACTCATGCACTTCCCAAATTGTACCCTGAATTTCTAAGTCGGCTAAACTTGTTTTATAACCAGGGTCTATTGGTAAGTCTAATAATGCTTTATGATCAAGCTCGTAATCATTGAGTTTGACTCTGTAGGATTGCCATTGCGAGAACAAAGCTTCGTCGTTCGACAAAAGAATATATTCAGTTCCATGCAACTGCAAACCTGTGTTAGTCAATGGCTGCATAAAATCAGCAAATCGTTCCAGAACTCTAGTAGCTATATTCACTTCTTGATCATCTGTCAGACACACTGGTGTTCCAATTCTCGTTGAGGCAGGAATTATGTAAAAATCCTCATCGTAGTGTAAGCATGCATTGCTATCCAATAGCTTATTATAGGTGTCTGAGAGATCGGCTTTTTTTTCTAAGGTAATTGAAATTGCGTCTAAATTTGTAGCAACTTCGGGTTCATACTCATCAGATTGATTTTGGATTAGAAGCTTAAAAGATTCCAGTCCGACGGCACCCCGATACATTGCAATTCCATAAGATTCATCAGGATTATTCAATAAGCTACACCAGAAGATATCCCTTTCTTCTTCAATCTTGATACCTACTAGAAAGATTCCTGATATGTGATTCCACAATTTGACTTTAGCGATACGTTTGAACTGATGTGATAAAGTTTCAAAAGATGACATAGGATGATTCCGATCAATTAATTTAGACCGGCATAATATAATCGAAGTCAAAAATTATAAAATAAGTTTAACCTTAATTTACTCAATAACATAAAAATTAAGCTTTTTACGAAGTCTTTTGGTTGTAGCGTCGGTAGGTTTTATAAAAAAAGTAACTCAGGCCACTGAGTAATATTAGTGTAATTATAGGCATTATAATAACTAAAATGCTGACACTTAAACTACCTGAAGTTTCAGCGGTGGAGACTAAAAAGTTACCAGTACCAGCGGTGGTCAACGTAGATGCACCTCGAATGGTTGTTGCAGCTATTTTTATTCCTGTAGAGATTCCCCCTCCACCGATTGTAGCTATCGTCCATTGCATTAATGGCGACATTTCGGGAGCCACCGATGCGGTGGCTAATGTACCTGCTATAGCTGCGGTTGGGGTAGCAATTGTATCAAGCATATTGTCTAACCAAGGAATATAATAAGCAGCAATTTCAACCAAGGTAGCTATGCCGAATGTAATTATGGCGTAGGTATCAGCGACCCATAGAAAAGACGGACTTAAGGTGAGATATCCAGTTTGAGAAGCAATTCCCATTACCAAAAAAGGTGCGAAGATTCTGAATCCGCAAGAGGCGCTCAAACCGAGGCCCATTAGTATGGATAAGAGCAAATTAAGCGTATTTGGATGTATTATATTTTCTGCTGACATAATTCTGACATCTTCATCAATCAATGTTAACAGTACGAATGTATAATAAACACCACTTATTGTGATTTGAAAACATGTACGAATTGAAAGACTTGAAAACAGACTCTTTAATTTTAAGATCTATGCGTCTTGAATATTCTGAGGATTACCAAAAACATTTCGATGACCATTGGGTAATTAGATATTTATCAATAGATGTATCCTGGCCTTACCCTCAAAACGCGGCCTCAAGCAAGCTTAAACAAAAAACTGGAGTAGAATTAGTTGGGTTAATGGATGCTAAGTTCATTGATGCGACATCTAGTTCAGCTGAATTATGGAACTTAACCAGATCTCAATGGCAATCATTATTTAACTTATTATAATTGGCTTTTTGATCCATTAAGGATAGAACTGATGAATAAAGACGAAATTATCTATGAATATGAGGATAGAGAAAAGCAGATTATCAGTTTAATAAGGGTCTATAATCATCGTGAAAAGCTTACACTCGAATTTCACCTGAGCTATGAAGATGGTGTTTGTATTGCTCGTTTTTCTCGACTAATTTTTGGCCATCTCACAGCCAAAGGTTATCTAAGGCTGGAACCAATAAACAATAATTGGTTGCCTTACGGAAAATGGAAAAGATTTGATCATAATAATCAAGTAAGTTTCTGCGTAAAGTATGATTCAACTGGCAATGTTATTGAAAGAGAATGGCGTGATGAGCCAGGCGATGAAGAAATCGAAATACCTGACTTAAGCCTATATATACCCAATCAAATTCAATTTTCATCGGATAGCTAATAGTATTTGATACAAAAAGAAAGAGATCACTATTAAAAAATTTTTTACCAGAAGTCTTCATGTACTTTGGATTGTCATGATCGTAATTATAAAATCTTCAAAGGAATAGGTATCATGTTCAAATTTATTAAAAATTAACAGATTAGTAATAGTAGTTGATATCTTAATCTTATTCTCAATGAGGGTTATTATGGATATATTTGCTTGGCAAATAAGTAGACTTCTAATTTATCTATATTTTGTATGGTCAATTGTTACGGTTTATCTAACCTATTCTTATGGTATACCGGAGAAGCATTACCTTCCAGTGGGAATTGTTATATTTCTAATAGCAATTGCGTTGATTACATTTAATTGGTTATCTTTTGGTAAGTTGGGATTATTTATATCGAAACCAGATTCGCAAAATGGTGAAGATCAAAAGTGATGCTAAATGTATAAATTTTAGCGCCAGGTTTTAATCCATATCGAGGCTACATTTTCGACTTCATAAAACTATAATTCTTTGAGATTTTGAGAAATCTTGTCGGGTTTTTGTTGGACATTATTGTGTCCATAAAGAACAGAAAGTCATAACCACATAGCTTCAATATTTAGAATTTTATTCTTGACCTAATTTCTTAAGAAGTTCTGTGGCCTTGTTGTTTCCTTTTTCTGCGGATTTCTTAAGTAGAGTGGTAATTTCTTTCATCGATTCGAATGGATTATCGTCATTAGTTTTCGACGAAGAACTGAAAACTTCAAATTTTGTTACAGCTAAATTAAACATTGCATCTGGGTCTCCAGCATCTACCGCTTTCTTTAGCCATCCCAGTGATTCATTCTCGTTGTAATATTGGAAGGTATCGTCTGCGGTTAGTAGGTGGAGAAAGTACATCGCTCTACCATTATTGAGATTGGCAGCTTTTAGAGACCATGCATATGCTTTTTCATAATCTATATAGCCATCACTAATCAAATACAATTGAGCTAAGTGAGTCATAGCCGCATCATTATCTTTTGCTGCTGACTTTTCCAACCAACTTATTCCATTTGGTATATCCAGGTCCACGCCATCGCCCCCTTCAGAAAGCCAGTAACCAACCATGTATTGGGCTGCCGCATTTTCTTGCTCAGCAGCCTTCATAAAACTGTCAAACCCCAACTGAAAATATTGCTGTCGGACAGAAGGAGACTCAGATTGTTCCGCTTTCTGAATATGCGATAAGCCTTGTTGAAAAAGGAATTCAGGTGAGCTTGTGTGCTCGATGTAACCTACACCCGTAATTAGTATAATTAAAGAGGCTATGATGGCAATGCCAAGTATGAAGTTAATAATTGTTCGAAATATACTGACTTTTTCAACACCCGTGTGCACATAATCGTATACTTGAACATCTTGGTTAGTTTTCATTATGATCGTAGGTCAATCAGTCGTGACAACCTCTGAAAAGCTCACTGATTCCAAACTCTAGTTTTGACGGATTAAATCTCTCTTTGGCACAATCCCATCTTTTCTGCCAAGCGTTACGATTTCTACGTCTTTCAGACTCAGCGATTGACTCAGGCGAAGATTGAGTAATAGTAGGGGTAATTATTTCAGCATTAGGGTCAGGAGCCTTATAATCTGGCGACGAGATACCTGTTCGATCTTTAGTACCTATCGCTTGTCTGAATTTGGAGACTGAAGTTTCACCGGTTTGTTGAGTCACAACTTCGTCTAGAGTTTCTCCCGTTTGAACAATTACTAAGGCCCCTCCTACAGGTGCGGCAACTCGTCCTAATGCTGGCATTGCTGTAATAGCTAAACCTGTTCCTATAGCTACAGGTAGCCCTTGAGCAGATTCTACTAGATGAGTTTTAACTGCTTCATCTGGTTTACCATCGTATACTTGCTTGACTGCTTCACGACCCGGAATCAGATCAGCCGCTCGAATTGCAGAGGCTCCTTTGACTCCATTCACTATTCGATTCGGAACGCGATTCTTTATAGCTTGAACAGAAGCTCTAGGCTTGCTAAGTGACACTTCATCAAGAAGTCTTGATTTCGTACCAGCTTGGGCGATTCGTACGATACTTCCGTTTTTAATTTTGATATGCGGCCAGTGCTTATTCAGATTGTTTTCATTAAGCCGAACCACCGTAGTGAGTTCGCCTACCTTCACTTTACTTACTCCATTTTTACCTGGTTTTGAGTTTTGCTCAGCAATACGGATTTCAATTATTTTACCTTCGAATTCTCCGAGATAACCTGTGTAGCGATTGCCATCTAAACCCATTCCTTTTTGAACATCTATGGGGTCGTTCAATATACCTTCTACCAAATTAATCGTTGCTTGCTTGGCGGCTTTAGTACCATCGTTGAATTGGAACAGCGGTGGTTTGTCTTTACCTGTGGGACCTAAGTGTTTACTGTAGGCATGTTTTAGACCGTGAAGACTAATCTCTGGTCTCGACCATGTGAGTCCTTTCATTTGAGGGTCTATTTCGGTATACAAATGTCCCGAGTCCACTTCGATTCGCGGCTGGGGTTGGGAGCCACTTTCTAACCCATCGAATTCAATTCCGAACAGATTACTGACTCCAAATATAATTAGTGACAACGCATGAATAAACATCTTTGTGTATCATTTTAGCACGATGGCTTGCTCCAAGGTATCAAGGTCAATAAGCGAACGGTATTCTAATAAGCAGCTTGGCTCTCTAAGCATTCCCCTATTTACTTAATTGCTGCACTCAATCTTCATTTTGAGATGAGGTCAAGCGATCGCTGTATCTACTAAGCCATTCTTTGGACTTCTTTTTGGCTAAGTATATTTGATCTTCTAATAATTCCTCATTGAATTCATCTAAGACTTCGGTAACACCCTTTTTGCCGAGCGCGCGGGAGATAGAAAACCACATGTATGACTTTATGGGGTCAGCCATCATGCCTTGCCCCTTGAAATGAATTATACCCAGTTTGTAAGCAGCTTCACTGTGACCTAGTCGGGCAGCTTTTACAAACCATTTGATTGCCTCGCTAAAGTCTTGTTTTACTCCCCTAGCTTCGTAGTACAAATTAGCTAGAATGAATTGAGCAATTTTATTATCTTGCTTGGATGCCATCTTTAGCCAGTAAATAGCACTGTCAAAATCTTGGCCCATAATTTCACCCTTGAGGTAAATAATGGCCAAACTAAGCTGAGCTTTGGAATATCCCCCTTCAGCAGCCTTGGTGTACCAGCTGACAGCTTTCTTGTAATCTTCTGAGGTTCCCAGTCCATGATGGAGCATTCCAGCTAACTCAAATTGTGCTGTGACATTCCCTGATCTTGCCTCGCTTAGCGTATGATTAAAGACGACATCAGCATCAGCTACCGTGAATAGAATAATTGCGAGAAGACTTTTAATGATCATAAGCATTTTTGTTTATCTAATTAGATCTTAAATTAGGCAAAAGTATACATATTAACAAATAGAAATTAAATTAGATTAGAAATGAATGAGACATGGTTAGATAAAATATTTAACAAACTTGGCTTAAAAGTCAGAATAAACCCATTACAAAACGATCCTAAGA
>JAYZAC010000042.1:0-7624 GCA_036339875.1 bacterium
GCCATGGTCATAATATCGGGTTCAATACCCCAATGCTCAATTCCAAACCATTTATCGCCCGTTCGACCAAAACCAGTTTGTACTTCATCGCAAACAAATAAAGCTCCATACTTTCTTATGATTCCTACTGCCACTTCAAAATATTCTTTAGGCGGAGTTATAAAACCTCCTACTCCCTGAATGGGCTCAGCGATAAATGCAGCAGGGCTACCATTTGTCTCGGTCTGAATCAATTCTTCCAAATCAGTTGCACAACGAATTCCACAGGACGGGTACTCAAGACCCATTGGGCATCTATAACAATTTGGCGACATCCCATGCTTAATTCCGGGTATTTGACTACCCTGCAGCCTCCAATTTGAATGAGCAGTTAAATTAATTGCCATCAATGAGCGACCCGAATAGCAATGTCTCAAAGCTATTATTTCCGTTTGTCCTGTATGAATTTTAGCCAACAAAAGAGCGGTTTCATCAGCCTCAGTTCCTGAACTGGTAAAAAATGATTTTTTAAGATCGCCTGGGCTAATTTTTGCCATTATTTCGGCGACATCTACTTGATTTTGAGTGGCATAAAGTGTAGAGGTATGTCCTAATTTCGCCATTTGTTGTTGTACGGCTTCTACAACTTGGTCCTGACAATGCCCTAGAGATACTGTTAGAATTCCCCCAAAAAAATCGAGATATTGAGTACCTTTTACGTCTTCGACATATGTGCCTTTGGCCTTAGTTATAACAACAGGCTCCTCATAATAATTAGCGACGCAGGGAAATAAGAATTCCTTTTGTTTTGCAAGAATATCTTCTGCACTCATATGAAACTCCTTTATACAACAATTTGAGTCTAAAAACCGACCTGCAGTAACTCACACTTGTTAAAAGACTGATCGTGTTACAGCAAGTATTTAAAGATTTACATGACTATATTCTGCTAATAATTAAGACTGTAATAACAAAGATCAGATAATTATTTACTGAAATTTTTAGAATTGCTCGTCTAAAATTTAAGGAAGTTGTTTCACCATATTTTCGTAGCTATCTGGACGTCGATCTCGATAAAATTGCCAGACTTGGCGTACTTCCTCAATCATATCCAAATCCATAGTAGCAACAACTAATTCATCCTCGTCCTCACTAGCTTCCGCTATGAAATTGCCTCTCGGGTCTACAAAGTAACTAGTACCATAAAACTTCCCTATATTCCATGGAGCTTCTGTACCGACTCGATTAATACAGCCCATATAGTAGCCGTTCGCGACTGCGTGGGCGGGCTGCTCGATTTTCCACAAATATTGTGAAAGTCCAGCTACAGTGGCTGAAGGATTAAAAACAATCTCAGCACCATTCAAACCTAACAAGCGTGCTCCTTCAGGAAAATGACGGTCATAGCAAATATAGACCCCAACAGTACAATACTTCGTTTTGAACACTGGGTATCCAAGATTTCCTGGCTTAAAGAAAAACTTTTCCCAGAAACCCGAAGTTTGGGGAATATGATTTTTACGATATTTACCAAGATAGGTACCATCCGCATCAATAACTGCTGCGGTATTGTAATAAACTCCCGCAATTTCACGTTCGTAGATCGGCACCACAATAACCATTTCGTATTTCTTGGCATACTTAGCTAGTTCTTCAGTTGTAGGTCCAGGGCAAGATTCAGCTAGTGCATACCAGCGTTTATCTTGACTTGGACAGAAGTAAGGTCCGTTGAAAACCTCTTGAAGACAGAGTACCTGCACACCCTTTTTGCCCGCCTCTTCTATCATGGGAATATGTTTTTCGAGCATAGCATCCGCAATTTTTTTAACTGGAACGCTTTCATCATTGATGGGGTTGCTCATCTGTATTAGACCACCTACAACCTCTCTAGCCATAAGCACCTCCTATGTATCATGCGATGGGTTAAAGTTGGTCTAGTCCCTTCAAAAACTATAACCCATTAAAAACCATATAACGCGATGTAGTCACATTGCAAATATTCGGAAGAGCTATTTTTTGAGCCGATCTTTACTTTTCAATAGTTTTTAACGAACCATCGATCGATCTCCACTTCCAGAATAATTCAAAAATACAGTTTTTGTTTCGGTAAAAAAATTGATTCCATCCTCACACATCTCACGGTCTCCGTACCCTGTAGCTTTTACGCCGCCAAAAGGTAATTGTGCTTCACCACCTATAGTCGGCTCATTGACATGAACCATTCCTGCCTCTAGCATTTCTGCGTATCGTAATACCTGACTCATATCCTTTGTAAATAATGACCCAGCAAGACCAAATTTAGAATTATTTGCAAGTTTTAATGCTTCCTCGAAAGTATCAAAATAAGAAACACATAAAACGGGGCCAAATATTTCTTCTTGGAAAATTCTACAATCTGGGGAAACATCATCAAATATTGTAGGTTCTATAAAATAGCCTTTTTGATTAATTGGCTTACCACCTAAAACAATTTGTGCTTCCTTCTTACCGATTTCAATATAATCAAGAACTGTTTTATATTGCTTTGAATCAACACTGGGTCCTACATTTTGACCCGGTACAAATCCTTTTGCAGCATTTTTAAGTTTCAGCATTACCTGTTCGCGCAGCGATCGATGTACAAGTAATCGCGACGTTGCTGTACAACGCTGACCCGTGGAACCAAATGCGCCAACCGCAGTAGCTGTTATAGCTGCATCCACATCAGCGTCTTCCATTATTATCAATGCATTTTTACCACCTAGCTCGCAAGTCACTTTCTTCATTTGAGATGCACAGGTACTGATAACATGTTGTCCTATCTCATTAGAACCCGTAAAAGACACCGCCTTTATGTCAGGATGATTCAGAATAGCTTCCCCCGTAACTGAACCTTTACCAGCAACCATATTTAAGACGCCTGCCGGCAATCCAGCTTCTTCAAGTATTTCTACCATTAGAGCAGCTGTTCCAGGTGTTAATTCGGCAGGCTTAAAAACCACTGTGTTACCAGCAACTAGCGCCGGAGCAGCTTTCCAAACAGGAATTGCCCACGGGAAATTCCATGGTGTAATTAATCCCACAACCCCTAAAGGTCTACGAATAGTATAAGTAAAACAATCCTGAGATTCAGATGGAAGAGATTGGCCCTCTAATCTGAAACCCGCTCCTGCATAATATTCCAATAAATTGATTCCCTTTTTAACTTCTCCAAGAGCCTCCGGATAAACCTTGCCCTGCTCCCTTGTCATAACACCTGCAATTTCTTCAGCTCTACGATGTGATATTTCCACCGCTTTTAATAATAATCTTCCTCTAGCGGGAGCCGGAGTGTTTTTCCATCGTTCAAAAGCTGATTTCGCAGCATTAATTGCTAATCCGACCTCGCGAGCCCCCGCAGGCTTGAATTGTTGAATCAGGTCATCAGGGTCTGCCGGATTCAAATTATCTACAAGCTTGTCGCCCAGGGGTTCAACCCATTCACCGTTAATAAAGCACGAGGTCTTCATAGATTCTCCTTCTGTAGAATAATATTCATTGAAGCTAATAAGATTTTACTCTTACTAAATAAGCTTTCCCAGTTTTGAAAGCAATTATTTCAACAAGCCTTTAGATGAGTGAAAATTAAATCAACAAAGTGTGTTAGTGAATAATTTAGAAATGTATAGAAGTGATAAATTATTATCTGGATTGCAGCAAATAATTTGAATCTATGGGGAAAATAGCGTCTATCTCAAGTTGCTTATCTTTATGAAATAGCTCCTGACCCTTTTCATCATAATAGAGACAAAAGCCTTGCTTTAATCCGCGATTATAATTACAACTACGAGCTTTGCGTCCATTTGAATATCGATCAACTAATTGATTATGAAGTTTTCCATTTAAGAAGCTTATCTCGCGCTTCAAATGTCCACTTGAGTAATACATTCTTGCTTGACCATGCGGCTTATCTTTAACATAAATATAAGTTTCAATTACATTACCTGTAGCAGCATAAAAGGTTCTTACGCCATGTAATTGATCTCGTTTATAATTACTTTTTTCCAATAATTTTCCATCGGAATCAAAGTATTCAAAAACACCATCTTTAAGGTTACGCTTATAGTCTGCTCGACGTTGTAATTTTCCGTTGGGATAAAACTCTTTTAATTGACCTTGGATAGAGCCATATTTATAGTTCACTTCAGCTTTCTTGGAACCGTTATAATAATAAGAAATCCAAATACCTTCTTTTTCACCATTCTTAAACGAACTTATTTGCTCTGGATTACCATTCTCATACCACAGAGATAAGGGTCCATGGAATTTATCATTTTTATAACTTCGTTCTTCACGTTTTTTACCATTTTGATAATACAAAAAAGCTTTTCCTTCTTTTTTTCCTTTCGAATAGTTGATACTTACCCTTAAATTTCCATCCTTATCAAATTCTTCGTATAGACCTTCCCGTAGACCATCTGAAAAGTTTTCATTCGAAGATAAGACGCCATTGTCATACCAAGTACTGGAGAGACCATGCTTTTTACCACGTAATAAATTAGTCTCAATTTTCGGACTTCCAGTTGGATACCAAATCTTTTTATTAACTTTGTCCTTAACTAATTTCTCTAGACTAATTAGAACTTTATCTACTGTCCATTTACGCCTGGCATTGAGTTGACCATTACTCCATTCGGCCTCTTCAGCCAAAACTCCATTAGCATACCAGTACCTCTCATAACCAATCTTTTTGCCTTTAAATGGGCCATTACGAGCAAGTGCATAATGCCATTTTTTATTTCCATTAGATTCGAATACTTCCTCGTGTAATTCAATTTCAAAATCTATCAATTCATCTTTAATTTGTTGCTTATAAACAGAAAAAATTTGTTCTTCATTATATTTGATTTGAGAAACTAAGTTACCTTTTGAATAAATACTACGCTCACTAGGAAAGCCATTCTGATAAGTATTTATAAATTCTCCATCAGCAAGTCCATTTACATATTCCTCTTTTTTTAGAATTGCACCGTCTTCGTCAATAAATTCAAATACACCATGTTTCTTTCCCTCTAGGTAGTTGCCTACTAGTTTCGGAGAACCATTTGCAAAAAACTCTTGATAAGTACCATGTAAAAGACCATTAATGATATAAACTTCCCTGATCAACTTGCCACTCTGATTCCACGTTCTTACCGCTCCATGAATTTGACCTTGTGCAAATTCTATTAAGAATCGCGGCCTACCATCTTTATAGAATTCTTCATATGATCGTTTAATTGATTGCTGACCATTCTCTCGGAAAAATCGAGAGAAACGATAGTGAGGCTTGCCTGTAGTGTAACGAATCTCAACTTTACCGGGGTCCGGAAAACACCCACCAAGTAAAAAAAGACTACTTAGAGAAATCAAAGTCAATATTATTACAGAACTCGGCCTAGCTATTTTTCTTCACCTCGTACGAATGATTTCTCTTAAATAGTATATTAACTTTCTTAAGTTCATCATTTTTTGTTAGAGAGTCAGCCACAGCTTGCCCCTCGATAATTCGTCCAAAAACAGCATGCCTTCCATCAAGCCATGTAGTCGGAATTACGCAAAGAAAGAATTGACTACCATCTGTATTTAAACCTGCATTAGCATACGAAAAACTACCACGAAAATGCTTCCGTTTATTGAGATCAGTTTTGATGGTATATCCTGGCCCACCTTGTCCATCATCCGCAGGATTATCATTCTTACTATTGATATCTCCACCCTGTGCCATAAAATTTGGAATTACTCGATGAAACTTCTGACCATCATAATACTTTTTTTCTACAAGACTTATGAAGTTTGCCACACCATTAGGTGCATCATCTTCGAATAACTCAATCACTATACGCCCCTTATTTGTTTGCATTTCAACTCTAGGAAGATTCTTATCTTGCTTCTGGTATTCAAGCTCTTGAGCCCAATTTTTTTTTGTATCAACAATTGATTTATAGAGACGTTGGGTTTTTGATTTCCATTGAGGATTTTTAGCAAGATCAGTTAAAAGTTTCAGCGCTGAATCAAATCTTTGGATGTAAAAATTAGCGTTTGCTAATTCAAATTTATACTCATTTTTTTGCTCATTTGTAGAATCTGGTAAATTTACAAGGCGAGACCACGAGTCTAGTGACTCAACAATCCGATTCATACTCTTTAAGGTTTGAGCCAAGTCTTGCTCTTCATCGCGCTTTAATGCTGATATTTTTAATGCAGACTCATAAGCATCAACTTTAGCCTCCAGATTATTTAAGTACCCATACATTTTAGCTAGCAAAACCCACTCCTCTCTACTAGCTTTTCCTTCGTTAGCTTTCTGCTTCAATTCAGGTAAAATTTGCCAAGTCGTAGAAGACAAATTTTTATGCAAATCGATTTCTTGTTTTACTGATTGCTTAAACACTTCAAAAAATTGTCCTACATTTGGATTTCGCCCCAAAAACATATCTAACCTCTGTTGCATTGAGACTCTTTGCTTATTTGCCTGCTTCAATATTTTATTTTGTGAATTCCAAGAATTATACTTTTGCTCCTGTTGAAGCTTTCCCATTACCATCTTCATTTTCGCTGCCGGCGAAGAACTCGGCTTATTATTAGCCCAATTCAAACTAAAAGTTGCCATACTTAAAATCAGGCCTATTCGGTATTTAAGTTTTGTCTGATTCATTCTTCATCCTTCTCTGATTCTTCTGGCTCCCTTCTAAATAAATTCATATTCAGAGGTCGCATTTCTACTTTTTTACTACTATGATTTTCAAAAAATTCTACATTATTTTTTATAGTCTCAATTCTGACGGTAGCATTACCGATTTTCAATCTAACCCCAGAGTTAATCCGACGAGCTACTCTTAAAAATGAAGTATGATTTTTAGATAATGTTTCATTCAAAGCGGATCTACGACGAATTAAATCAGATTTTTTATCATTCAAACGACGCAGTGATGCTTTCAAGTGACGGCTAAGATGATTACGGTTTTCTTCGGTTAAATGACCACTTTCTTTATCATCATCAACTTTATTCAAACCTATTTGAGCAAGTTGTAATCTCTGCTCTAATTTAGAAAGATTCACTTTCAATTCATTCAAATCTTGCTTTGCAAACTCCTGCGGCCCAAGGCTAATAAAAGTATGGACCTCTAAAGGTGACCCTATTGTATAAACATTCATTTCTCCACTAACGTAAGTCTTACCCCCAATAATTGCACTACTTGCACTACCCATGTAAAGGTTACCCTTCACATAAGAGTTTGCATTTACTAGCTCACGTCTTACGAATAGATGTCTTTCTGATCTGATTGTGCCAGAATTTACATGACTAAGATATATGTCTTCAGATGCTATCAATTCACCCTTTTCCCCACCTGAATAGCTTCCGTTGATGACTATACTTTTACCTGCTTGAATAATCGCACCTTCTACACTGCCTCTCACGAAAACATTTCCTCCAGCTATAATTCTGAAACCACTCAGAACATTTCCGCTTACCTCTACATCCCCAAAAAAATCAATATTACCGATTCTCAGATCTAAATCACCATTTACTTTGAATTCTTCAAAAACCGAAACGGTTCCGGAGGTATCAAATTGTGGTCTACCGTCACATAAAGAATACAGTTCATTACCTCTTAATTCAGTATTTTCCCCAGCAATTAGGGGG
>JAYZAC010000043.1:0-29012 GCA_036339875.1 bacterium
GGCTGAGCCACCTCAGGATTTGCATGAAGAGCAATCGTTCCGGAGAGAATCAAGCCCGCGCAGGTAATTATCTGGAATAGTTTCCTTGACATAGCATCACCCATAAATCTTGTTGTCTAGTGCCGCACTAAGTTCCGGCACGTTATTCTGTAATTCTTTTTCAAGCTTACCCAAGCCAGTGTCTAGAGAATTGACTTTTTCCGCGTACATCTTAGAAGCTTCTTCCTCAGCACGAGTCAAAATCTTTGTCTTTTCGGCATTAGCCTCATCTTTAGCTTCGCGCTTTATTAAAGCGGCTTCGCCATGAATTTTTGAGAGCTTTTTACGATAATCCCCTTCTAGTTCAGCCAATTCAGCTTTCTCCTTAGCAAAACCTTCAACAAAGCTATTCATTTTATTATTACGTTCATCCATTACACGCAACAAAGGCTTGAAAAATACAAGATCCAATAGCCAGTAAAGTACTAGGAAATTCACCACTTGAATGACAAGGGTTATGTTTATATCAACCATAATCTTCTCTCTTATATTCAGTTAAGATTTTTAGACTCTTCTCTTAGAACATGAGTAGTAGAGCAATTACCAGAGAGTAAATCCCTGTTGACTCCGAAACTGCCTGACCGATAAGCATAGTACGAGTCAGCATGTTAGCGTGCTCCGGTTGATGAGAAATACCTTCACAAGCTTTTCCACCAACAAAACCCTCTCCAATACCAGGTCCAATCGCACCTAAACCCATACATAGACCAGCTCCCAAAAACTTGGAACCCTGGACCACGGCCTCAGCCATTGTAATTTCAGCCATTTTAAGCCTCCTTAAACGAGTTGCTACAATGTGAAAAGTAACAACAAACTTATTACCAAGCAATAGACACAAGTTGATTGTGAAACTGCTTGAGCTATCAACATAGTTCGAACCATTGTAAGTCTTAATCTTGGTTTTTTAGCTGTAGCCAAACAAGCCTCAGCCCCCGGAAAACCACACCCGATACCCGGACCTATTGCACCAAAACCAGTACACAATCCAGCCCCCAAAACTGCCATACACTTAGCCACACCCGGCCAAGTGGAGAAGTCTTGAAAAAATATTAGTAGAGCAACTACCAAGGCAAAGACGGCGGGATTACCCGCTACCGCAGAACCTAGTAGGTGAACAAATTGAATATCTCCTTGCGCCGAGGGGTGACGAGAAACGCCCTCAACCGCTTTTGACCCACACATACCCATACCAACACCACTACCTATAGCACCTAAACCCATAGACAAACCTGTCCCGAGCATTGCCGATGCTAGGAACCAAAAATTTTGTTCAGTGATCGCTGGTAATGGTACAAACAGTAAAAGCACTGCAACAACTAGGGCAAAAATGGATGCGGATTCGGTAACAGCCTGCGTAATTAACATAGTACGTAAGATCGTTCCGTCTTGTGATGGTTGACGAGCCATTCCGATCACCGCGGCTGTTGCTGATCTAAATGTACCTAAGCCAGCACCCATAGCTCCAAAGCCCATCGCCAGTCCAGCACCTATATATTTTGCACCAGTGACAATTTCTGTAGCATATTCTGCGTATATCATGCCGCCTGACCTTCCTCTTCGTCTTCATCTAATTCTACGCCCTGAGCGATGTAAGCCAACGTCAACATAGTGAATACAAAAGCCTGAATTGTACCAACGAATATTCCAAAAAACCCGTAAAGACCAATCGGTAGAACTATATAACCTACCAGCCAAGAAACTACTTGGATGATTACTGCACCACCCATAATATTTCCAAATAAACGGAAACTAATGGATACTATCTTAGAGAGCTCTCCAATTAGGTTCAATGGAAACATAATGATGGGGATAGGCTCCATAAGGAGTTCCCAGAAATAACCGAAAAAACCTTTGAATCTCATCGCCTGATACACCGCAATACCGAAACCTAGTATTCCCAATCCTAGCGGCAAATTAATGTCCAGTGTAGGCTCCTCAAAACCAAAAACTCCGATGTAGTTACACATCAGTAAAAATATAAACAGTGTCCCTATAAAAGGAGTAAACGAACGTCCTAGGTCTTTACCCAGGGATTCCTGACATAGGCCATCAACAAATCCAACTATAGACTCTAAAAACAATTGCGGATAACTTGGGATAAGCCTTGGGTTACGACCGATTAACCAGCCTACCATCAACAATAAAATCATTATCACAAAAGTTGAGAGTAGAGTACTCAAATCTTTATCTGTTACGGTCAACCACGATCTCTGTGATGGGTCCTGAAGCCATCCCTGACCAAAAGTGTATAGCTGTATCTTACCAATGTCTCCCATGATTCTCCTTTACGCTAGAACCCATCCGAAAAAACGCCGGATAAATTCTCGACCAAATAGAACATATTGAACACCCAGAATTCCACTGAGTAAACTAAATGGCTCTATCTGCGGCACAGTCAACGCCAAAGCAAGCGTACCAGCCATCAATAAATACCTGATACCAAATCCGCTTACAGCTCTTTTTTGAAATTTTTTCTCCTCAACGCCCGAAAGATTTTGCGTCTGCAGTGCCATTAAATTGAAATTTGCAAGACTGATCAGGCAACCTAGAAAAAAGCTTAGATTGATGAAGTAATTTTCAAAAAAGTAGAAGAGTAGCGCTTGGGCAGGAATTTGCAGCAGAAACAAATCATTTCTTATTTCCTTTCTTACTGCTTCCATCCTGCTTCCTTGGGAGACTCCTGTTGATTAGTTTCCAACCAGCACGCAAGCCACATGCAAAGCCCAATGCTACCCCAGAAATTGTGAAAAAAGGCAAAGTCTGAAAATACTCATCGAGCCAGTAACCCGCATAAGCGCTCAGCAGTACCGATACCACAATAGTCAACCCAAATTGCGGAACCAAAATTACGAATTTCCACTGGTCGCTGAAGTGCCCCATATACTAATCACCACCCCTACCATTGTCAAGGAAAGTTTTGTTATTGGAAAAGCCCATTATTAATACGCCTTGAGGATAATTAATACTGATAAACTAGCATTTAAATTTTGCTAAAACCAAGCTTGATGGATTTCAAAACGATTCGTAGACTGAATTTGAGTGAACATCTATTCCTAAGTCTTCGAGTGTAATTAATGCAAAATCCTCACAAATTGAAACCCCTATGGATTGAAATAAAGCTACAGGCCCATCTCGTCGCTAGCCTCTAGGTCAGATTGAATAACTGACTCCAAATCAACCGGCTTTTTTTTATTTTTTAATATTTCGCGCTTTGTTTTCAAGGGCTTTGGCTTAACCTCTTTTGTATCTTCTTTATTTTTTTTAGGTAATTCTTTTTTTGGCGTAACCTGCTCTAAAATTAGAGGTTGATGCTGTTTCTGTGAAAGCATTGTTTTGTGGAGTGCCTCAAGGCTTGCTCTGAGGGCTCCCAACTCCTTACTAAGTCTGAGATTTTGCTCCTCTAAATCTCTTTGTACATCTGCAACCAACTCTTTAGCTGATTCTTTGTCACTAGAGTCATTTGACATATAAATAACTGTTCCCTCTCGAGCATTCTTAAATTTTGGGTTTGCCTTCAAAACTTCGGGTAATTTTCCAACAGAGGATAAATCCATACCCTTCTTAAGCGGAACAACTATCACATGCGATTTATCCGAGACTGTTTTTTGTCCAGATGTATCCGATGACTCCTCTACCTTTTTACCCTGCTTTACGACACTAGAACTAGGTCCAACATTTTTAGAAACTCCTTTTCGTATCATCTGTCGACTTCGTCTAATATCCTCAAGTATTTCAGATTCTCTTTGAGCTACACGATCATAATACTTCTCTTCAAATCGTATTTCCGTTTCCAAATCAACCTGCCCAGATTCTTTAGATTTGAGCTTTTCACGCTCAGAATCAAGTGAGTTGCGCAATTGCCTTACGCGGGCCATTTTGGCTTTGAGCTTTTTAGTTTCACCACGGTTACTATTAATATTAACCATATAATTTATTCTGGCATTATTTTTTTCAATCATGTTCATGCGCTTTGCAACGTACTTGAAACTAAGATCTCGACTTTTTTCATGAATCTCTTTTCGACGCTCTTGCAAAAATTCTAATCGTGTACTGAGACGCTTAATCTTAGGGTCATTCAATCTCTGTAGATTTGATCGTAAAGTTTTCTTCTTTCTCAATAATTTTTTAATACGTTCCTTGCGCTGTAAAACGTAGGTATCATTATAGGAAGCCTCAGGACTTTCTAGATGAGTATCTATATCGTCGTATAAACCTTGCACCCTATCTTGCAAACCACTGATGTCGTGAGCTTTGACCTGCTTGGCCGAATCAAGCTCTCGCTCTAATCGCCTGACTTGCTTGTGAAGGTCTTTTAATTCAGCCCTACGAAGAGTCAAAAAGTTCTGTATTTCCGCTTCTAAATTTTTATTTTCTTCAATTATTTCTGGAATACCTGGAATACCTTGTATCTGAGCAAGTAAATCTTTTTCTAGCATATCTATCTCATAGCGCCTCTCTGCCAAATCACCTACATTCGCCGCATCTGAAATACTCTTTCTGCTTTTCCAAAATGTTGGCAAGTTACTACGTAGCAAATCATCTACACTTAGTACTCGAGCAGTATCTTTCGCCACAGGCCTATTCTGATACGCTACTCCACCGTATGGGTCCTTCGTTGAGAGGTTGTGACGCGTCGGCTTTTCTACCTTAGAGTCGCCGTTATTAGCATATATAAATGTACATGAATAAGTAATAAACAATAAATACGAAATTAAAGGCACAATCTGAGACATGCTTCCTACCTTTGTTAAATGCTTCCTCAATTATCGACGAAACCAGCTCAGATTCTTATTTAGATGTGTATAATATGCACATGAAATCGAAAAAAACTTCAAAAGAAACATTAAATCAGATTCGCCAAAAACTTGACTCTCAAAGCGAATCCGAAATATCCGAATCGTTAAATCAGTTAAAATCTCTATATCTAGATGTAGAGGTCATAGAACTCCTTATCGGATTACTCGACCATAAACTTTGGAAGGTCCGCAAACTAGTAGCAAGTTATCTCATCCAGTCTGTAACAGCAGTTTTCCCTCATTTAATAAAACATCTTAACTCTACTTCGGCACATGTCCGCTACTGGATATATCAAATACTACCTCATGCTGGAATTCAAAGTGCTCGGCATCTCCAAAAAATCTACAAAAAAATGGATCTTCAAGAACGCCTTTTCATACTAGAAGCTCTAGCAAAAATCTCTGATCCAAACTCTATAGACTTTGCCCTGGAATGCCTCAACGACCCATTGTGGTCGATTAGAAATGAATCTAGTAAAGTCCTTATGAATTTGCGTCAAAAAGCTGTAGGCCCATTGAAGAACATCATTCGTGAAGGAAGTGACAATCAGAGATATTGGGCTTTCAAGATACTAGGTCATATGAGTGGAGAAGCAGCACTTGAAACTTTCGAAAACATCGTTGTTAACCGCAATTACGAAGAAAAAGTTCGAAGCTATGCACTAACAGGTATTCAAGAAATCAATAGCGCCTGCACTATTCCAATACTTATAAAAACACTCGAATCAGATTTATGGCCACTCAGGGCACAATCAGCTAAGATTTTAATCAATCACCCCCATTCCCCCCAAAAGAAAATACTTGAAGTGATGCACAAGGGCTCAAAGAACCTAAGATACTGGGGTTTTGAAATACTACAAAACATTATTGAGGACAAGCATTTATGTATGCTAGAAGAAGCTGTAAAAAGTGCTGATTTTGATTTTCGCTTCCAGGCTATTGGCCTTATTGCACAAGTCAAAGGAGCAAGTGCAGCTAAAATCTTGAGCGAACAGTTAAAAGATGAGACATGGTACATAAGAAAACATTGCGCGGACGGCCTAGTGCATCTGGGAGCAACAAGCATTCCAGTGCTAGGCAAAAATCTTAATCAAAGAAGCTCTGAGGAAATCTTTTGGATCTGCAGAGTTTTTAGTAAATTAAAACTAAGTAGCAGCATCCCGTTCTTAGAAAAATTGATGCTCCACGAAGATAAGCAAATTAGATTATATGCATTAGATGCCGTTGGGTCGATTGGTGGAACTAGATCGGTCGATCTTCTTATTCAAGCATTTAATAATCAATTTTGGATAGTTCGCTCAAAAGCTCATGAAGCTCTAATTGAACTTGGAATAGATGCGATCATACCCTTGTTACAGCAACTACGAAACACGAGCGAATCAGTACTTTATTGGACTCAAAAAACGCTCGAAGAAAGTCCCCTCTATGGAGCTAGAACCATAATGCGATTTTTAAACGAAACCAATGAGCGTGAATTCTTCGAGATTCTAGAGCAACTTTCTATACTAAATCAACACGCATTTCAGGAGCTTATATCTAATGATGACCTGAAACCCCATAACATCCTTGAAGCATTGAAAGAATCTAAGAACCAAACGCTCGCAAATCATTACAAACCGACGCCAGATAATCTAGATTTTAATTTTTTTCAACGATCTGAATTTACCTATGAAAAGCAACAATACTTCAGAGATATACTCTCGGAAACGATAGATACAGAAGCTTCTCAACTGATACTCAAGGCTGAGCAGCCTCCAATTATGAGAATCGATGGTGTACTTTGCAGAGGTGGCAAGCGTACATTGACCTCTCAGGATATCCAAGAATTTTTCACAGATTCTATACCTGAAGAAGATATACAACTTTTTCGTGAACAAGGCTATTGTAAATTCGAAATCCCTTATGACGATGATGCCCAATTTCTAGCGCAACTATCTAAGTGTGGCTCTGGAATTCAAGCCCATCTAAAACCCCGTAAACTGTCTATCCCCGGTTTTGAAAGCTTGAGATTACCCAACGAATTTTTAACGCATATATGCAAATTGCCACGTGGCCTAGTAATAGTTAGTGGAACAAAATCCTCAGGAAAGACTAGCCTCATTCATGCCATGCTATCTCATATTAATAGAAGTTACGTAAAACATATTTTATGTGTTGAAGACAGTTCTTCCGTGCAACTACAATCAGATAAATCAATCCTCAGTTATAAATCCGTAGGTCGGGACCTAAGAACCTATGATAGTGCTGTTGAAGCTAGCCTTAATGAAGATTGTGATATTGTGTATCTCGCAAAAATCCCCCAGTATCCAGCATTGGAAACATTGCTAGAGCTGGCCTCCTCACAATGTCTTGTGATTCTAGAATGCAACGCACCTAGCACACAAGAGTCTTTACAAAAAATCCTTTTGAGCCTTCCTCAGGAACAGCTAAAAATGTATGAAAAACTTGTACAAACCGCGCTCCAAGCCAGTATTAATACTAGGTTATTGCGTAATTCTCAAGAGGGTGGCTACATTCCCGCTTTAGAATACTTCTTAGCTAACTCAAGGATCACTGAAAATATCACATTGGATAAACTTGGAGAAATCGAGACAATACTGCAGAAATCTCGTCAACCACTAACTGTTAGTATGGATGACTACTTAATGGAACTAGCCTCCAACAAAAAAATATCCTATCAGGAAGCTGTTCGGTGGATGAAAGACAAATCTAAAGTTTCAGTAGATCAAATCTGGTGAAACTAAGGTCTGTAGAATCTGGTTGCTGTTAGCTCTCCCCTTATCTCGTAGAGAAATTCCAACATTTTACGCTCTACTTCATTAGATGGTTTCAGAAACATCTTCTGACGCCATTTATGCGCTGCTGATAGATTCCCCTGCTGAATAAGTAAAGTCAGCTTTACGTAGGGATCCAAGTCATCGCGTTGAACTTCCATTGCACTCCTAGGAGTTGCCTGACGCATATTAGAGATTAAAAGTTCGAAAAACACACTCTCGAGGAAGCCTCCTCTCGTTACCCTCAAATTTGGAACACCTTGTCTCCAACTATAAAACAACTGGCGCCCTGGGCTATTTAAATCCCCCGCAAGAGCCTCTAAAGCCAGAGAATACTCAAAATTTAAAGAATCCCTCCTCGATAATTTTCGGAGAATAGATTCCGCAGCTTTTGTACAAAGATTCCTCAAAAGCAGAGGTACCCATTCCTTGATCAATGAAGAATCACTGAGATCGCCAGCAAGGCCTTCTATAACTTTATCATCAATCAATTTTTGACTAATTTTTCGGAAATCTAAATATTCTCTGGATTCAGTTAACGTAATGAAATTTTTGAGATACAGACTAGGAGTCAAACTTAAGTCTGCGCTTTCAGAATCATTGAAACTAGTATCTCCAAAAACTCTCACACTTAATCCTGAAAATTGGATCTTTGCCGTGGGAAATCTATTCAATATCGGTTCAACGTATTTCAACCATACTGATCTAGAATAACCTGAAGATGTAAAAACAAGGAGAATCGAATCCAACTTATCCAAATAAGCTCTCATTAATTCTGTGTAGTCTTTCTCGAAAAAATGATCATGAAAATTAAATGCAAATCCAACCGAGCGATTTCGAGGCCAAAGTAAACGTAGTTTCTGCTTACTTACTTCAGAGGCAAAATCTTGAAGGTAAAGACTCGGAGAAAAACCCAAAATTTGTTCATCTTTACGATCCAACCAAATAAAACTTTCAATATTTTCTCTAGGCTCATTTAACGGGAAATTAAATAACATCCAATGTTCGGAGGACAAACTGCCCCGATTTCGATGAAAATCAATATCTTTATATAATATTCTTCCGGCAAAACTAACCTGACTTTGATTCTCCCATTTTTCCAAACGGGGCTCCTTACGAGAAAAATTACTTTGATAATCCTTCTTATGACTTAGATTCATCACACTATAATAAAGCAAAAAAATACATAGAAGACCCCTCTTCCAGCTGGTACTTTTAAGAAAAATTACAAGTAGTCTTACACACAAAGCGAAAAAGAAAACTAAGGATCTTTGAACTAACGTCTGGTAACCGAAAATAATTAGAATGGAAATTAACAAAAGTGACCATAATAGATCTGAGGAAGAACCACGCTTTTGATTAGCTGGAATAAACATTAAAAATAAGAGACTAAACAAAGCAAAAGGCGCAAACCATTCCCAACGAAATAATGACAATGAAGCAAGAATAAAAAAACAGTAAAAGGCAAATGATGCAAACAAGTCTTTCGAAGTGTCTCCATGTGGCGAGGCGTGAGCTTTCACATTGCGATTGGAAAAACCAGGTACTCCATCTGCCAGTATTAAAAGGACTATTAGAATAATCCACCAACTCTCATCGAATTGTCTTACCCAAAAAGCAGCAAGAAAAACTAGTAACCAGTATTCAGATAAAATCCTGTTAGAAAAGTGTCTAGGAAATCCAGAGTGTCGAAACCGCAATAAATAATTAACGCCACATCCCAAAATTAAAATACTCAAGAAACCAGGATTTTTTAAAACTTCTGAATGAGCTAATCCTGCTCCTGTCAGCAAAGCTCCAAACAAACATAGTTGACTCTTAATTGGCTTGTCAGATAGAGCCTTTCTACTTATTAAAAGAAGACTATGCCATGGAATAAATAAAAAAAAGAGCAGTAGAAACTCCAATAACCAAGGGAAATTCCAATAGTTTTCAATTAAATAAAAATCTTGATGAAGCCATACTAAGGCTTTGCTATGAATCCACTGAGGTAAATGTGAACACTGAATAAGTAGCAGGAGCCCAAAAGCTAAGCTTGGAAAACCTTCTCGTGACAATTTCTTATGCTGCGGGAAGTTAAGAGCTACCCATTGATAAGAAGCAATGAATGCAAAAAGAAAGACATCTCGCTCTAAACTTAGAACCGAAAGCTCTTTAGCCCAACTAAAGAAACTTATACCGAGACTAAGCTGAAAAAAAAAACAACAGGATTCACGAACCCTCTCGACGTAAAATTTTATGATTAAGGTTTATGCGCAACGCGGTAGTTTCTTTCTCTAAAATAGTTACTTCTAACTTTAAAGGAACCTCATGAAGATTATTATATATGGAAATGCTATACAAACCGTGTGGAATATCCTCTAGCTTTAACAAACCTCGTCGATCTGGCCTCACTACAAAATCATTTTGATCTACATATAATCTTCCTACGACACCAGGAGCGGAATGTTCTTCAATTTGATAATACCCTTCTTGAGAGAAATCAAGTGATGTTACACGCTTTCTGTTACCAGTACGATATGCATATGAGCGCCCCAAAATAATCAAATCCTTTATTGGCTTTCCCTGCTGATGAAATTCAACTATATCTGAAGGCTCAATAACAAGAATATGGGGTTCAAACGTTTGATTAATAAACCATTTGTGAACTTCAGACTGCCCTGACTTACTCACCTCTGCTGTAAGAGAACGAAAACCTATTGTAATAATCTGGGGATTTTGCCGAAGACCGTTATCATCAGTTAAGCGAATATGACCCAATAATGAACCTGAAAATACTTTCGACACAAGTAATAAAAAGGTAGTAGCAATTAAACAACGCATTAGTAGATAACCTTTCCTAATGCGGATTGAATCAATTCTAATGCAAGCTTAGCAGTGGAGTTTTTGTAATCTAGCAAAGGGTTAACTTCAACAATATCCATAGCAGCTAAAGTTCCCGATTCTGCAATCATCTCAAGTAATAAGTGCGCTTCACGAATAGTTGTACCACCCGATACTGGTGTTCCGGTTCCCGGAACATATCTCTCATCAACTCCATCCACATCGAAACTCAAATGAATCGGCTCGCCCTTGGGAGAAGCTATTCTAAGGGCTCTACGATAACAGTTCGCAGCTCCCATTTCATCAAGATCCTTCATAGTAAATATCCGTACGCCGAGATCTCTAATGATTTCGGCTTCTTCAACATCTACACTTCGAACACCAATAATGACAGTTCGACCCGGACTTAAAAACCCTTTTTCAAAAAGTTCACAAAGCTGGGGAACCCCCTTACCTAAAGCTATTGCTAAAGGCATACCATGTATGTTTCCGCTTGGGCTAGTTTCCTCAGTATTTAAGTCTGCATGAGCATCGAACCATATAACTCCGGGACGCACACCTAGATCGGCAAAGTAAGTACAGGTAGCTGCAAGACTACCTATTGCTAGGGAATGATCTCCCCCGAGAACCAAGGGTAGAGAACCTACTTTGTAGGCCGAAAAAACTCGCTCTTTAACTTTACGTTGAAACTCAACGATTTCCTCTAGGTAGCGAATTTCTCCTGAGCGAAAATCTTTTGCTGGATAGGGTTCCTCCAAAGCACACAGATTTCCCTGGTCCACATAATTCCAATGTAAACGCTGTAAATTTTCGTGTAAACCAGCTAGACGAATCGCATCAGGACCAAGACTTGCTCCAACAGTACCTGAAGCAATACTAATGGGAGCTCCAATTATTTCAATTTTTCTTCGTTCATTCATAGAATGACGATTCTACCAAACTATACAACGGATTTCGATGAGGTATATTGGACGCTATTCGACTTCTTGATCAAAAGAATTTGAAGGGCCTGTTTCATCATTCAGAATAATCGTTTCACTTGAACCCTCACTAGGCATTATTTGACCCCATCGTTGATAATCTTCTTCAGCAAGTTTGAGTGACTCCAACTTCGGGCTAGATTCCTTAAAAATCACGCCTTCACCCCTCTGAAGCGATTCAACAGATTTGTCTCCACGTGACTGTCTGACTTCCACGTTACCTTCAAATACTTGAACTCCTGAAGAAGCTCCAACAGCACCAGTTCTTGAAGTGGTGACTGTATTCCAGTCAATGGTATTGGCACTTACGGAGAATATCGTACCTCTCACGGCTGCCACTAGATGATCTGTCTTTATCTCAAAATGATCAACCTTCTTACGAATTTCAACCCATACATCGCCATGCTTAAGATGAAAATTTTCATGATCAATAACTCTCAATTCAGTTTTAGGTTTCAATTTAATTTCTGTATCATCACCAACATAAGCTATCTTAGCGTTCCCAATAGTTCGTATGATATGGCCGGCCTTCAGTACTTCGCTACCACCAGAATTTATAAACTTAAGTCTTTTAGGATCAGTACCAATAAAAACTAGACCATCAATGGCATGTATAGCCATTTTCACTGGACCGTCCACCATTTTAGGATGCACATACTTCTGATCTACTAGATTGTGAGGAACATCTGAATTATCAAGACTACCTGGACGATCAGCTACGTCTACAATTTGACCCTGCGGCCTAAAAACATCATCAGCCTTAAAGAAAGGTGAATCCATGTTAGTAACAGCGAAGACGAAAACTGCAGCTAAGGCAACACCGATTGCACCCACGATGGGACTAAAGTTTTCAAAAATACTTCCGTACCCACCCCTGTTTACTCTTTTAAATTTTACTGCAGGCAACTGAGCCATAACATTTTCAGTGAAATTCTCAGGGGGTTCCAGTTCTTCTTCTGCATCTAACAAACCTAAAATTTTCTTGTAGCGTTCAAGATCTATTCGGGACTCAGCATGCGTCTCTAAGTAATTCTCTAGCAGAGACTTCTGCTCACTAGATAATGACATATCTAGATGATTTTGGATTAATTCTTCAACTTTTTCAGGTTTCATAGCAATCTTGATTAAATATCACAAACCACTACGATTCCGAGAAGGAAATGTTTCAACTAATTTAGGCTTAAAAACCTTAAATTCACTGTCAAGCTACTTGATTTTGCTCTTCATTACTCTGACTTCGGCTTAATTCGCGTTGTTCTGAAACGATACGAGAAAGCAGAATCTCTACGCTAAAGTGTAATCTCCTATTCTGATCCTGAAGAATTTCAATTTCTCTCTCAAGCTTAGTGATTCGGGATTCCGTAAGCTTCCGAGTTTGAAAAAATTTTTTAATATTCATATAATCCTCATCATCAGTCACTCTTCAATCATGCATCGACTTCGACATACATTTATTCAATATTTTTGTCCATTTTTGTTGTTATTTTTTGGTTGTACTTATGAAAAAAAAGTACCTTTCTTCGACAAATACGAAGTACGAAAAAGTCGCGTGAAAACAAAAGTTTATAGAACTAAAACATTTCCTAGAAGCTTGAAATTAAGGGGAGTAAAACGTGAACTACTTCTTGCCGGGGCCCGCGAAGGTCTTTCTTTTTTCGTCGAATATTATGAACTCGAAATAGAAATACCGCAGGTAAACCAGCTAGTTGAAGGGCCCGGTTGGTATAAAGATTCAAAAGGCACTCATTTTCAGGAAAAAGAATTCTCAATTTTAAATAAAAATCACCTGGAAATTCGATTTTTTCGTCGAGAACCTCCTTACATTATTTTTGGGTCCTTCTTGATGCAAGCAGATTCAGAAGATCAACTTCGTCGATTTATGCCTGAGTTGTATGAAGAAGCAATCAACAATAAATAAAACGCTCTAAGAAATTACAAACTCAACGGAGTCTGTACAGAGATTAATCTAAAAAACTAAAGTCACCGGTCTCGATAAAACGAATGGTGGTGGAAATCAAAGAAATTGTTGAGGCAAGCAACAAAACATAAATAGCAAAAGCCCCCCATCTTGCTTAGATGAGAGGCTTAGCTTATTCAAAAAACTTATTTTTTTCTTAAAAAAGAAGGAACATCCAAGTCATCACTCTTGCTAGCTACCTTCATTTCCTGCTCTTTGGGAGCCACCTGCTGGACAACCTGTTGCACTGGTTGAGGAGGTACTGAGCTTATTTTACTCATATTATTTGCCATTTGAACGGCCTGAGGACGACCTTCCTCCTCAAAGCGAGTTGCAATAACGGTAATCCTCATACCTTCACCAATCTGTTCATCTATCGTAGATCCAAATATTATCTCTGCATCTTCGTGAACAGCATTCTGAATAATCTGTGCCGCTTGGTTGACTTCTAACATTCCTAAATTACCTGAACCACAAATATTCAATAAAACTGAGCGTGCACCATCAATACTTGACTCCAAAAGAGGACTATCGATTGCCATTTGAGCTGCTTTTTCTGCTCTACCCTCTCCTTCAGCGAATCCTATACCCATTATTGCTCTACCAGAATCTTGCATGATCGTCTTTACGTCAGCAAAGTCACAATTGATCATACCAGGCAAAGTAATAAGATCCGTTATACCTTGCACACCCTGGCGTAAAATGTTGTCAGCCAAACCAAAAGCTTCCATCATAGAAGTGTTCGTGTCTGCTATTTGTAGAAGCCGATCGTTAGGAATAACTATTAGTGAGTCCACCGATTCGCGTAAATTCTTCAAACCTACGTCGGCTATTTGACCTCGTTTTCGTCCTTCAAAACTAAATGGTCTTGTGACGACTGCGACAGTGAGCACACCTTTTTCTTTAGCCAACTGAGCGATCACAGGAGCAGCGCCTGTACCAGTTCCACCACCCATACCAGCTGTGATGAATATCATATCTGCACCCTCGATTGATGCTGCTATTTTTTCTTGATCTTCCTCCGCAGCTTTCTTACCAATCTCAAAATTAGCGCCTGCGCCCAAACCCTTGGTAAGTTTATCGCCTAGTTGTAGTTTTATGCGCGCCTCAGAAAGCACTAAAGCTTGTGCATCTGTGTTAGCCGTAATGAAATCTACACCGCCCATATCACTCGTGATCATACGGTTAACTGCGTTACCACCGCCGCCGCCAACTCCAACTACCTTTATATCTGCCGATCTCTCTACTGCTTCAAATTCAAACATGCTGCCCTCTCCTTGCTTGCCCAGACTCGCTTCAAAAAAGTGACGGGATAATAACACAGGAACAAACCAGTGGTATGAAAAAAGCGCAAATTCAGCCTAACGAGCGTTCAGAGAAACCAGGATTTAACAACAGCAACGAGCCTCTCCATAACACCTTCTTCATGGTATTCCTGTAGAACAAGCTCATGGTTTTTATAGCCGTAAAATATCAACCCTACTGCTGTTGCGAAAATTGGGCTGCTGACCTTTTCAACTAAACCGGTGACATTACGAATTTTACCTAATCTTACTCCTAGATTAGATTGGGCTTGAAAAATACCATCAATCCCACGTATTTGAGCACCACCACCCGTAACGACAATACCAGCAGCAAAGCTATTCAAATTTGGTACATGTTCTCGCACTTCCGCAAGACATAATTCAACTAATTCGTCACCTCTATAGTTTAAAACTTCGACGATAGTCTTTAGAGGCACAGTTCTGCGACCCTCTCCTCCAAGAGTATCCACTTCGATTTTCAATTCTGAATCAACTAAATCTTCGAGCACACTCCCGTATCGAATTTTCAATTTTTCAGCTTCCGAATAAGGACATTTCAAGTAATGAGCTAAATCATTAGTAAAATGTCCCCCTCCGACCGGGATGACTGCACTGTGGGTCAGCTTACCCTTCTGAAAAATTGCTAAATCCGTTGTACCGCCACCAATATCTACAAGAATTACTCCCATTTTTCTTTCATCATCAGTTAATACAGCCTCGGCAGAAGCAAGTGGCTGTAGTATAACGTCTGCGACATCTAAATTAACATTATGGGCACATTGAACCATGTTACGAATCGCACTGACGGCACCGGTGACCACGTGAATAGACCCTTCTAAAGTAGTACCAACCATACCAACGGGATCTTTAATTTCGGGTTCCGAATCTAAACTGAACTCACGAGGAATAGCGTGTATAATTTCTTTATCCCCCGGCAGGTAGAAGCCCTTGGCCTCTTCTATGAGGCGCTCAACATCATGCCGCGTTATGCAAGTAGCCCCTTTGAGATCTATCCTTGCGATCTGATTACTTGACTGAATGTGGCCACCCGCTATCCCAATGTACACGTACCCTATCGCAAGATCAGCCATTCGCTGAGCCTCATCTATAGCCTGCTGTATACATCGCGTGGTCTGCTCTACATTTACGACAAGACCTTTCTCCATTCCTTGGGATGGGGTTATCCCCACACCAATTACGCGAGTGTGATATTCATCTATCATCTCTCCGACCACTGCTGTAACTTTGGTGGTCCCGATATCAAGTCCTACTACCGTACTATTCATTAAAAAATGTATCTTATTTAGATTTGCTTTCTAGTTATTAAAACTGTTCGCGAAGAATTAAACAATCTTAACTACCATATCTTCGAAGCGAAGATCAATATAATCTAGCCTTTTACCTGACTTTTGTACATGTGAAAATACTGCAAGAGCTCTCTCCTCATGACGTTGAAACTCTAATGGAGATTGCAAATATACCCTCACACCTTGATAAACCAATGTTAAACGATTACCTGATTCCATTCGAAATTCTTGAAATTTATACAGCTTTGATCCAGATAAAACCTTTATCCACCTAAGCAAAGAATCGTGTCTTTCAGGATTAAGCTGATAGACTTCCCATTCTTTCTCTGTTAAATCCATATGAATTCTTGGAACTTTAGCCGGCTTTTGCACAGGAAAAAACTTACCCTCTTCATTCATTCCCAGTAGAGATGAGTTACTCCAAAAATAAATCTTTACCTCCTCCTCCACTACCTGAATTTGAAGTCTCCTCGGTGCCAACTGCACAAGTTCTGCTGATTTAATCCTTGGATCTGACTCTAACTGCATCTTTATCGACGAGAAACTTAATTGAAACATTCTAGCTCCTGTATCGATTTGACTCAATTCTACAACCTCTCCTGCACTTAAGGATCGGTTCCCTCTTACCACAATCTCTTCCAATGAAAAAAACGAAGAATGAAAAACTAAAACATATGTTTCTAAAAAACATAGACCAATCAGAAGACCAGTTATGAGCTTTCCCCAAGGTAGCGGCTTTTTGACCGCAGCTTCAGAAGGAAAATATTGATTTCGCTTGAATCTATATTTCATTTGATTTGACATATTCCAAGACCTGCCGCAGGTATATCAGAATCATTCTAAAACAGGTGCCTCAGAAACTCTAGACAAGTTTCTACGCAACATTAAGAAACGCCTCGTGATAAAACTGTAATTCACGTTCCAGCTTTACCCCGGAGTTTGAATACACCTTTTCACTTACCACCTTAATTAAATCTTGAACAGATTGAGAGTCGGCTTTACCCAAATTAACAATGAAGTTTGCATGAAGAGTTGAAACTTGTGCATCTCCCATTGTGAGCCCTTTACAGCCACTCTGATCTATAAGCTGTCCGGCCGAGCTTTGCTTCGGATTCTTAAATACACATCCGGAACTAGGATACTTAGTAGGTTGAGTTTTTTTTCTATACTCTCCCCATTCCTGAAAACGATCCTCAGGTTGCTTATCTAAGCGAAAAGCAGCCTTCGTAACAATGAATTGCCCCCGTAATTCACAATATCTATATCCAAATTGAATATCATCTCGATAAAGTCTTTTGAAACAACCATTTAATGTGAATCCTTCAACCCAATGTAGATGCTCATCCAAGTTTGAACCGAAAGCACCTGCATTATTAACCACTGACCCCCCCACGTGCCCGGGTATGTAAGCTAAAAAATCCAATGAATTTGCTTCAAACTGTCGTGCAAATTTGACCAGCTTTAAAAGTTTCACTCCAGCTGGGGCAACTAATAAATTGTCTTGAAAAGTAAGCTCACCGTAATTTGATGAAATTCTCAAAACTAAAGCTTCTAGATCATCATCACTTAACAACAAATTGCTACCATTTCCCAGGAGCATCAGTGGAAGACCACTCCTCCGCGATCTATCAAAAGCCATTTGAACATGCTCACATTTAGTTGCATCCACGAAAAACCTTGCTTTACCGCCAATTTTATATGAAGAGTAACGCCTGAGAGCTATATTTTCCTGAAAAATATTATTAAATTCATCATGAATTTTTATCATCAGCCCCCCCCAATGACTGAAACTGAAGAAACAGGAAAACCCTAATCGCCTCTTTAGTTTGATCGGATAAATCAGAATCTCGTAATTTACTACCTATCGCCTGCTCTATTTTCTTAAATTCATTTGAACTCAACTCACCAACAACCCTTCGTGATACAGCATCTTGATATTCTTGCATGTAGTCTAGTGACATAACCGGCATTTCATAATCATACAAATTACTAGAGTAATATTGTTCAATAAAATCTTCAATTTTCATTAGCTCAAAATAAACTATGCTGTAGAAACTATCGCGCACCCATGTTGAGGTAGGCAATTGCTTGCTGACATGCATGTAAGCCTGTAGCGATTCATAGAGTTTACTACCGAAATGACTAACCGCCAGATGCTCCTTAATTTGAATTTCACTTGCTGTCTGAATCCAATTCAAATAGGTTTTACGAACATTTCTGAGTGTCCTTTTGACGTATATTCTTTGAAAATCCAAACTTTTTGCAGAATAATATATAGCACCATCAATGAAACTTTGTGAGAATAAAACTTTGACTATCGAAAAAGATAAAAACGATAGAAAACAATAAAAGATAAGAATTCTTTTAATTGTTAGAGGCAATTTCTCTCCCCATTCGAGTTATATCTCCGGCTCCCATGGTTAGTAAAACATCTCCAGATTTAAGTTCGGGTAATATGATTTCCCTACATTCTTCTATTGAAGTTGATTCTAGGACACTAACCTTTTCAGAGCCTAGATTTAAGTCTCGATAAAGTCTCCAATGATCAACCCCTGTTATGGGAACCTCTCCCGCCGAGTAAACTGGCATTAGATATAAGAAATCAGCATCATCGAAACTCGATGCAAATTCATCCATTAGGTGCTGTAATCGAGAATATCTATGTGGCTGAAAGCAAACAACTAGCTTACCCTCTTTATTGGCCATTAATTGTCTAGCTGCTTGTAAAGTTGCAATAACTTCTGAAGGATGATGTGCATAATCGTCATAAATTTCTACACCGTTATATGTAGCCACTTTCTCAAATCTACGTTGAACACCCTGAAAAGACTCCAAACCTTCCACCAAATACTCCTTCTCAACACCAAGTAAATCACATAGGCTCAAGGCTGCTAAAGAGTTCAAAACCATATGTTTACCAGGTAATGGCAAATGTATATTGCAAAAATATTCACCATTCTTGAGAACCGTCAAGCGCGTTCCATCAAAATCTTCATTCAAGTCTACGGCTGAATAATTGTGATCCCTATTGAAACCATAAGTTATAGCCTTTTCGCCGACTTCCCTAGCTATTTTCAGCAGATTCATATCTTCGGCACACATGACCACTTTCTTCTCTGTCTGATTAGCAAACTTCAGAAAATGCTGCAAAATACTTTCAAAAGAACCATAATGATCCAAATGATCGTTATCAACGTTGGTTATTATTGAGTATTTACTGGGTAAGTGTAAGAAGCTACCGTCGCTTTCATCTGCTTCAGCCACGAGATACTTACCCTGACCAAACTTAGCATTACCTCCCACATGGGATGCTTCGCCACCTACTACAGTGGTGGGGTCGAGTCCAGCAACGGTGAGAATACTTGAAACTAAGGACGTTGTACTCGTCTTACCATGACAGCCAGCTACCGCGATTCCTTGGCGACCTCTCATAAAAGTACCAAGCACTTCAGCTCGCTTCATAATAGGCAAGCCCTTACTTCGGGCAAATGATAATTCCTCATTTGTTTCTGGAATTGCGGAAGATACTACCACTACAGGGTCCTCAGTGATATTGCTATGGTTATGAGGGAAAGAAATTATTGCACCCTTACTTTGCAACCTATTTGTCGCCATAGATTGTTTTAGGTCTGAACCACTTACAGGGTAGCCCTGCGCTAAACAAATTTGCGCAACCCCACTCATGCCTGATCCACCTATACCAATAAAATGATACTTTTTCTTACTTGATGTCATTCAAACTCCAGGCTCTCGACGAGCAAACAATTTTGCCCTTTTGCGACTACTTAGTGTCTTTATTCGACTATTTTCATACAAAAATTGACCTTAATGTACAAATTTTAGCTGAATAAAGTCGCTAAGTTTATCACTGCGAGTCCAATATCAAAAGTCAAAAATCAGTATAACGAAGCATTTAAAAATGTCAGCCCCTTGAAAGCAATTTCAGCAACTCTTCTACAACCTTGTCACATGCATCAATGGGATTCACAGAAAATTTTTCATAACAAGACGACATATCTTGAAGATTAGATTTCTGAGACCAAAATTCTTTCAAATCCAAAAGGTTATTTTGCAAAGAACTATCCTCCCAGACCAAACAGCAACCTGCCTGCTGAAGATACTCACAATTCTTATATTGTTGCCTATCTTGATGACCTGGAAATGGAACGAATACTGCAGGTAGATTCATGGCATGAATTTCTGCAACAGTACCAGCACCTGAACGACACAGGACTAATTGAGCATTCTCATATGCAGATTGCATATCATCACAAAAAGCCTCAACCAAAACTCCATCTAAGTTATTATAATCGCGAAATTCCTCAAAATTCTTAGATCCAACGATCCAATGAATTGGGCGAATAAAACCATCTTCTACAACTTTTTGCATTAATCGATTGATGCTTTGAGCACCCTGACTAGCTCCAAAAGCTAGCAATGTAGCACCCTCTTTATTTTTTGGTCTCAGCAGTAAAGGTACTCCCAACCTAGAAACTTTCAACGAATGCTCCTCAAGTACATCTTTGTAATTAGTGATTATTAGCCGCGCACCACCAGCGAACCAGCGATTCACTTTACCAGCAACCTTGTTTGGCTCGATCAATACATAGGGAATCCTCAAACATCGCGCCCAAAATAAACCGGGGAAAGAAGCGTAACCACCTGTACTCACTATTAAGTCCGGCTCATCAATAAAAAAATACCAAAGAGTCTCGAAGATACAGACCGCAATTTTGAAAATTTTTTGTACAATACTTCCTGATACGAGACGATCAAAGCAATAATAATAGGAAGGTAATTTCCTATCATGAGAATAACTTCTCTCCAATTTACCGTTAGTCAAGAGGAATCTAAATCTCAAATTCTTATGATTATTCAATTTTTGATAAATTGCATAATTAGGGGCAAGATGACCTCCAGAGCCTGCACCAAGAAACCAAATCATTCGTGAAGACACAACTACGAATTCACTTCTTCTAGATTTAAATGTTTCTCATTCATCGGAGCACATTGAGCTGAAATATTGAGTAAAATCCCCATTGCAGTTAAGTTTGTAATCATAGCTGAGCCTCCGTAGCTTAAAAAAGGCAATGGAACTCCTGTGGGAGGTATCAAACCTACAACCACAGCCATATTAATTAAAACCTGCATAATTATGAAACCTGTTATACCGAAGGCAATCAATTGACCTAATCTATCTGGGGCCCTCCTAGCTATTTTCAGCCCTCGACTCATTAATAAGAAAAAGGCCAACAAAACCAACATTGCTCCGATAAAACCAAACTCCTCACCTAATACAGCAAAAATAAAATCTGTATGCTCCTCTGGTAAATAAAAAAATTTCTGACGAGATTGACCTAAACCAAGACCTTGTATACCGCCACTCCCTAAAGATATTTTCGACTGTAACACTTGATACCCAGAGCCCAACTCATGCTCTCCAGGGTTCATAAAAGCTACAACTCGTTTTAATCGATAGGGCGTGAATACTACTTGATAACTAACTACTGCAAGACCCAATAAAAGCACTCCAGCAACTAACGATGGTCGAGAATATACGCAAAAAATCATTAAAATACCAATCAATGCGATTAGTAGCGCCGTACTCAAATCAGGCTGCATCAAAACCAAACCAAAAATTACAACCATGTAAGCTAAATGGGGTAGAATCCTAGTTAAAAATGGCTTCTCATGTCTATGAATATCTACTAATGTTTTAGCGAGAAAGACTATGTAAAAAACTTTAAAATATTCTGAGGGCTGAATGCGAACAATCAAATCTATCCAACGTCGACCCCCGCCCGCTTCTACTCCAATACCTGGAACAAAAACAAGACAGAGCATAACCGTAAAAACGAGAACTAACCAATGAGATATTCTGGCAATATTTCGGTAATTAAAGAACATGAAAAAACCCATCGAACATAAACCGATTAATACCCTAATAACTTGACGACGAACATAGAAAAATGAATCATCAAAAGTTTGTAGAGAATGGATCGATGAAGAAGAGTAAACCATCACTAAACCTGCGGATAACAGGAAAAAGATTAGAAACATTAGCCATTGATCGGGATAATGATACCTACTCATTTTGTGAATAGGTCTACGGTACCTTATCTTCACTGACGGAGAATGAAGTCCTTGAATGACTGCCCCCTCTCCTCATAACTAGCAAATTGATCTAAACTTGAGCATCCGGGACTAAGGATGAGTAAATCGCCCCATGAGTCATAAGCTTCTAACTCACTCAATAAACGGCTCCACTGGGTAAAACATACAATGGGTAACTCCAAATCTTCGAAAGCTTCGCAGTTTTTTGCTAACTCACCGTAAATAAATAACCTTTGCAATCTATCTCTGAAGGGCATTAAACCGGTTACAAAATCAAAAACGGAGAGCCCCTTATACCTTCCTCCAATTATTAAATTGATTGCCTTACCAGCATTTTGCTCCAAAGCAAAAAAAGTTGCTCCAGGTGTTGTAGCTTTTGAATCATTAATACATAAAAAACCATCGTTTTTAAGTATTTTTTCTTGCCTATGTGGAAGAGAATCAAATTTAAACGAACATAGATTGGAGTAATCTAACCCTAAACCTTCAAAAATAGCGGCTGCTTGAAGATAGAGTAATCTTTTTCCACGAGGAATCTCTATCCATTCACTCTGGAAATCTGCTTCTGAACAGGTTAAAGAATATGTTCTACTCTTATCAGAGTCCACTTCTAAATCTACTGGAACCCATAAAAGCCCGCCTCGAAGAAGCTCGTGTATGCGAAACTTACTCTGCCTGTAATGCTCCAAGTCAGGGTGCCAATCCAAGTGATCAATCTCGAAGCCCGTAATAAGAGCCTGATCAAGAACTTTCTCCTTCATACTGAACAACTGAAAACTCGATAACTCAACTATTATAAAATCCCAGTCTTGAGCTATAACGGCACTTCCAGGAACTCCGATATTACCAACTAAAGCTGTTCTAAATCCCTCGGTAACAAGAAAATCATACAATAGTTTACACAATGAAGTCTTACCGTTAGTACCAGTTACGCCAATGACTTTGGCTCCCGATGCAAGCTTAGGTAAACTATAATCAAGTTCATTACGAACATTCTGATGCTCATGAATTTTGTGATCGGGAGCTATCCCTGGAGGCACATAAACTACATCAAAGTCATCAAGTGATACTAAATCTGAATCCCAATGATACTTTTTATCTATATACAACAAGTCAGATTCATAGTCTGAACCAACATATAGGTGATCATAAAATTTGAGCTTATCAAACAAAGCTCGATTGGTCTTACCTAAACCATATAATAATATTTTGGAATTCGTAGCCATAGCAATCGGCCAATTTTAGCAATATAAGTCGATTTTTTGTTAGAATTTTTGGCTAAACATAAATCTATATTAGCCTATGGGCATTTTAAGCAAGATTAACAAACAGAACAAAAAGCCAAGATAATTATTACTATTAACGAAATCTTCGTAGTCCGTTAGCAACCTTAAGGGTCCTAGGACACTTCTTGTAAATACGACATATCCTGCATTGATGTCTGTAGCTTAAACGCCTTCCTCTCTTCGAAAATTTTTCTAAATGAGGCGCAACACTCAAACGAGGACTCATACTTACGGATAACGAAGGCCCGACACTTCCACCTGTAGGATATTTAGCCTCGTCGCTGTTTTGACTTAATCTAGAAGGTTTTATTGGTCTAAGTAGAGTCTCGGAAACCCTCTCCCTCAAAGCTTCTAAACGCTGCTGCGCTGGTCTAATATCTTCAGAAGAACTCTTTTCCAATGCAAAAACTCTCTGAGCCATAGGTAAGCAGCACAACAATATTAAGATCTTAGTCGTATATCCCATGCATTAGTATTCGGGATAACATGGCATTCAGTTAAGTCATACAACAATTTATCAACTTTACAAATTAAGTACTACGATTCAGAATAGTCAGATGCAAAATCTTGAATGTATAAATTTTACGATTCACGGTCGGGTACAAAGAGTGGGCTTTCGCTATTTCACTCTCCAGATTGCACAACAATTAAAACTGACTGGTTTTGTAAAAAATTCAGAAAATGGTACCGTTACCGGAACAGTTGCCGGAGAAAAATCAAACCTACAAGTTTTTTTTGAAGAAATTCGTAAAGGGCCACCACTGTCGCGAGTCGATACGATTTTTACGGAACCAGGTAATTATAAAGAACTAGAACCTTTCACTGTAAAATAATACCTGAGCCCTAAACCAGAAGGAGCCAACTTGAGCGAGGACACAAATTCCAAAGAAACGAAACACTTCACCAGAGATTTCGGCCCATTATTAGAGAGGAAACAGCAGGAACTAGTTCGTAGAAAGCAAGACCAACCTCTTGAAACGATGTTTCATAAAGTACAACGAAACACCACTGACTTAAAATTAGCCGCCTCTAAATGTGGAGGTCTCGGCATCATATTAGACTGGAATCCTGCCATTCACCCTGAAGTCGAAACTGTTTTACCTCGAAATTTTCCCGAACAAGCAAATAAAATTTTAGCGGTATCAACCCCGACCGATAAACTTCATCTTAAAGGTAGCGCTGACAATCTCACAAAGATAAGTGAAAATGATTTATGCTTACCGACACTGCAACATGACCTCATTATTGACCCTTACCAAATCTATCATTCACGCTATTATGGAGCTCATTATATTTCACTTTTCCCAGGAACCATATCAGATAATGATTTACTAACTCTATTTCTACTGAGCCGTCAGCACGGAATGGCGCCAATAATGCACGTAAGCAATTCTAAGGAGCTGGACAAAGCTCTGAATACTCCAGTTCAGTTCTTATGCTTATCCGAAACTGACTACTTTGGCAATAAATTAGACATTGAAGAAATAAGAGATATTGTTGAGGAAATTCCGCAAGAACGTATGGTTATATGCAAATTAGACGATTGGTCACCTGAGAAAATTGAAATCCTTTGGGATGCTGAGATAAACTTTTGTTGGGTGCAATACCCTGAATCGACTCGTAATCTTAATCGCTTGATGTCTATTATTTCGAGCTATGATGAATGTAAAGATGAAACAGATGAGGAGAATGGTTCAACTCAAAACTAAACTTTCACAATCTTACAATTCCAACACTATCACGTACTTTTTCCAGAGTCTCCTCAGCCATATAAGAAGCCTTTTTAGCTCCATCTCTAAGTATATCAATTAATGTATCTGGGTCCCTCATTAACTGATGGTATCGATCCTGTATTGGTGCCAAAAAGTCTTTAACTTTCAATGCAGTAGCCACCTTCAAGTGTCCATATTGCTGATTTTTAAATTCCTCAACCACTTTGCTAAGACTTTCACCGGTGATCACTGAATAGATAGTCAAAAGATTCGATATACCAGCTTTATTCTGAGGGTCAAACTTAATCTCTGAACCTGAATCCGTAACTGAACTTTTAATTTTCTTTTCTATACGCTTCGGAGGGTCTAACAACCAAAGGTTAGCTTTTTCATTTTCGTCCGACTTACTCATTTTAGACGACGGGTCCTGCAAAGACATAATTCGAGCACCAACTTCTGGTATAAAAGGCTCCGGTATCTTGAATACTTCATTATTAGCGTTAGAATTGAACCGCTGAGCTAGATCACGAGTTAACTCTAAATGCTGTTTTTGATCTTCGCCAACCGGAACGAGATCCGACTGATACAAAAGTATATCTGCCGCCATTAATACAGGATATGTTAACAAGCCAGCATTAATATTTTTGCTGTTTTTTTCAGCCTTCTCTTTGAATTGCGTCATGCGCTGTAATTCACCTAAACCTGTGTAACAATTAAGAATCCAAGCTAATTCAGCATGCTGTGGTACATGCCCCTGAATGAAAATAGTACTCCTATCAGGATCAATACCACAGGCTAAATATTGAGCAGTAAAAGAAAGACAGCGCTCTCTCAATTGTTGAGGATCAGGCTTGACCGTAAGTGAATGCAAATCCACTACCATGTATAAGCAGTGATAATCATCCTGCAAATTCACCCAGTTACGAATAGCCCCAATGTAAGTTCCTATATTAAGGTCACCTGTTGGTTGAATACCACTCAAAATTATCGGATTATTTGACATCACCACTCCCTGACACCAAAAACAGACTCAATGTATAAATCGAGATTTGAATTTGAATGCTCTAAAAATTCTTCAAGATTAAGCAAAGTATTCTTAATTTTCACAAAGACTAGTTCATCAAAACAGTCATTAAAAGAGCTACAATGTTCCTCAAACATATCTATCAAATCAATATTCTCTAAGAATTTTGGCGAAATTTGAATAACTTCTCTCTCAACAACCTGAATCATACCTTCATCTAAAAATTCATTAAGCTGTCTACAACTTTTTTCCCAAATTTGTTGATCTCGTTTTAATAAATTACTTTGCAACTCATAAATAAACCAATTTCTCATGCTGGGCCAGTGAAAAAATAAAAGACCAAAATAACCGCTTGGTTTTAAGTCTTTTACTAAGCGATTTAAGCTATCGATCGAAGAAGGCATAACTGACAAATTAACTACAGCCAAATCGAACTTTCCAGAATTAGATGAGGTTTGATCTTCCAGCGACGACAAATTATTGCAACCCAGATTCAAAACACGCTGAGCTTTTCTAACACTTGAACAGTGAGAAATTTCTTTGTGCGAATATGTTTTAAGCAAATCACCGGGAATCCCGGATAATCTAAACGATGTCATTGGCAATTTTTTCTGCTGCTATTGCTATCGTTCGGGCAACTGTGCCAGAGGCGCCTTCCTTCGGTAGATAAGGCTTGAAATTATACTGAGATGGAATATTCTCAACCCAAGCAGTACCTGCGATATCTAGATGACAAAATGGGGTATCTTCAGCGAATTCATTTAAGAAAATACCAGCCGTAGTTGCACCAGCAAGTCGGCTTCCTGAATTTGAAATATCAGCTACCGCACTATGTAAAATTACCCGATACTCTGGATCTAATGGTAATTCCCAAAGTAATTCATCGCACTCATTGGCACTCTCTGTGACAATCGACTTTAGCTTCTCATCTCGACACATCAATCCCGTTCTCCAATGTCCCAGTGCACCTAGAACGGCTCCTGTTAGTGTCGCCGTATTTATTATCCGCTGTGCGCCATGCTCCTTTGCTAGGGCGATGGCATCAGCTAAAAGCAAGCGCCCCTCGGCATCCGTATTCTTAATTTCTACCGTTTTACCGCTATACATGTGTAATACATCCCCCGGCTTATAAGACTCAGGACCCAATAAGTTTTCCGAAGCTGGCACATAAATGTTGATGTTAATTTTGGGCGCAAGTTTTCCAATGATTTCAGCAGCACCTATAACACCGGCGCCGCCACACATATCAAACTTCATTAAATGCATATTTTGCGCCGGTTTAATTGAGATCCCACCGGCGTCGAAAGTTAAACCTTTCCCAATAATAGCCAAATGAATATTTTTATCATCTGGCTTACCTCGATAACGTAACTGAATCATCTTACAGTTCTCGACACTACCTGCGGAAACTCCACAAATACCTCCAAAACCTCTAGCCTTTAGTTCTGGCTCATCAATTACAGAACATTCCATACCTACAGCTGAGGCAACTGTTTCAGCCTCTTTAGCCATCTGGCTAGGTGTCATAAAATTACCGGGGTGATTTGCAATCTGTCGAGCTCTGACGTTACCAAGCCCAAGAATCTCGCCACGCTTAAGCCCTTCACCTAAAGACTGCTCATCAAAACCTTGACCGAGTACAACAAATTTACTCAATTTATCTTTGGATGCTTTCTTTTTGGATTTATATTGCTCAAATCGGTTGAGTCCCATTATTAAACCTTCAGCAGTAACAACTCCCAGATTGAAAGAATCTAATGCTTTATATGGCTCCAACAAGAATGAGCTCTCCTGCTGCCCAGCCTTACGTGCAGTTCTGGCTCCCTTAGCAGCAAGAAATCTAACTGTATCCTGATTAAATTTTTCTCGCTTTCCACAGCCTAAGATAATTATTTTTTGTACAGGTAAATCAACTCTATGCAAAATATGAAATTCTTTAAGCTCACCACGAATTTCGCCACGATCAATAAGTTTCGATATCGTACCTTCATACATCTGATCAAGCTGTTTACTCAACTCTCCTTCAAGACCTTCACCTTCGAAAAGACCTAATATCAGACCCTCGGTGACCAAGTCGTCTATTTTTGAATGCTTTAATTGTATAGCAAGATTAGAGCTCATAATTACCTCCGAAAATAATGTCTGGCATCATACTGCCAGAGCTGCTTAGAAGCAATAATTCCGTTTTAAAGAATAACGCTCCAAGCTGGAACTAATGGCTGACGAAATCATCTGAGACAAACATACTAAAGAAAAGGCATGATGAAATATTGACAGGTAAACAAGCCAAAGATACAATCGCGCCCTTGAGCGCCTAGGGGGACAAAATGGCTGAAATTGAAAATAAATATGAAAATAATGCTAGTGGCAAATTTTATGTCGATGACCAATGTATTGACTGCGATCTTTGTAGGTCCACAGCACCTGATAACTTCACTACTGAAGACGATATGGGATACTCTTACGTTTACAAGCAACCAGGCAACGATGAAGAAATGGAGCTATGCATCGAAGCTATGGAAAACTGTCCCGTAGAAGCCATTGGAGATGATGGCGGGAACTAGTACATGTCTTTTTTGAAAGTAAGACCGACCGAGTTCGGTCTTTTTTTGTTGAACTATAGCTGATCTAATTCGTGATCGATAGACAACTAAGCTTGAAGGTCAATATTTAGTCTAGGTGGAGAAACTGGAACTACATTTATATCTATTCTAGTTGGACTTCCTTCCGTAGTAGTCGGTGGTCTGTAGTTAAAATCTATCGAGAATTGACTGTTTTCGAAGACGTCAACTCTCCCTTCTTGAAAATCCACCGCCACCTTTCCTGGCTCTCCTATGTTTATAATTGGGCGATTCTTTGGAATCGCTGCTAGCTGTACCGATGGACTGTAAACACC
>JAYZAC010000044.1:0-4709 GCA_036339875.1 bacterium
CGTCATAATTCGGTTCTATCATCATATAGGATATCAATAGCAGATTGGCAATCATTTACATCTTCCTCAACGGGTTAAACGAGTTTGCTGATTGGTATATCAAATCTGACTAGCTCTGTCAATGTTTATTGCCATCGGGACACAGATTCTCCTTTTACCTTTTTAAATCCAAGCTAATCATAATAACCAGATATGGTGATCGACAGATTGATATTGGAGGGCAGATTGACCCAACTAGCTTTGATGCAAGTTTTCACTATTTTGCCTATTTGCCTTTCCCCTGTGATCGGCATTGTTAATCAGCTTGTTCATTTCGCCGAAGTTTCTGAATTAGCCGGCATCAATTTTCGCCACGGGGGTAGTTTCTATATCCCGGTTAAAACTGAAATCTTCTACGAAGCAAATATTAGCAGTTAGCTACGGATTGAATTATGTCCCAACACAGCACCACATTCTCCTATCCAGAAGGTTGTAGCCTTAAGGTAGACGGGATAGTCCCCAGCCGATTCTTCACAACCCATTCTCGCTGGTCTGAACTAGGCTTCAGGCCAGTGTGGGTAGGTTTATTTTGCCCGCATTACAGGCTTAGGCTATCCTATAATTCCATCCTAATATGGCAGTCGTGATAGAATTCACCAATGGGCTTCTATCTAACAGTGGTAGTGAAACCTCCACATCTGTACCCACACCAGCCTCTACTGCGAGAGAGCCTATATAAAGTGTGGGCTTAATTAAACCAATTCTAATCAAACATAAGATAGAAACAGTGATAGTTCCAAAACACAATCTATGACAGATAACCAGCCCCCGCTTGTATTTCATTTTAACTAAAAGCGACTGCTTGTTTATGCTATTATCTGTTTGGTGTAATCATAAAAAATTCTGGTTATTTTAGTTTTGCATGGTATTCAGATGAAACAAATTGAAGTTGTAGCCGCAATAATCCAATTTGAAAATAAATTCCTTTGCGTCCAAAGGGGAGAGGATAAATACGACTATATTTCATTGAAATACGAATTTCCTGGTGGCAAAATCGAGCCTGGCGAATCTTTAAATCAAGCACTAGAAAGGGAAATTAAAGAAGAGCTGCAATATGACATATGTGTAAAGGAAATTTTTTTAACTGTTGAACATCAATATCCAGATTTTCAATTGAAAATGCATAGCTATCTATGTTCGGCTGTCCACACCAATTTGACTTTAACTGAACATATCAATTATCGATGGTTAGAAATCAATCAACTAGATGAATTGGATTGGGCAGCTGCAGACATACCAATTGTAGAGAAGTTGATGGTTACTTAAATGAACTCAGAAATCATTGACCATCAATTATTATCTAGTTTAAAAACAGGTTTTCTCGATCGTGCGATTTTGTCAGATAAGGAGTTTCAGCCTGAATTATTGGTAAATGAAAGGTCAACAGGGAAAAAAATATTATCTGTCATCATTAAGGAATTATTGAATTGCCAGGCCTTCTGGTTTTCGGTCGCTTTCGCTACCAAGGGAGGTGTAGCTACTCTAATTGAGACTTTGAAAAACTTAGAAGCAAAGGGCGTCCCTGGTCAGGTTTTGGTCTCCCAATACCAAAATTTTACTGAACCTGAAGCTTTGAAAATGCTTCTAAAGTTCTCAAACGTAGGTTTGAGGATGATGACTCGCGGTAATTTTCATGCCAAAGGGTATATGTTCAAAACAGCTTTTGGCCGGAACCTGATTGTTGGTAGCAGTAATCTAACGGACAATGCTTTATGCTCTAATAAGGAGTGGAATTTGAAGATTTCAGCTCTAGCTGAGAGCGAAATTATGTTTCAGAGTCATGCCGAGTTCGAAAAAGAGTACCAGGAAGCTGTGGAAGTTGATACAGATTTTATCAACCAATATGTTTCTATATATAATGAGACGAGGTATTCAAGTAGATATATATTACCAATTAGTGAACCAACTGCACTCTATACTGTCAGACAACCGCAGGTTCAACCTAACCAAATGCAAAAGCAAGCGTTGGAGAATTTAGAATCGCTTAGAAATCAGGGCAAAAACAAGGCCTTATTAGTCTCAGCTACGGGGACAGGAAAAACTTACTTGGCGGCTTTTGACGTGCAGAAAATCAAGCCCAAAAAATTCATCTTTGTCGTGCATCGAGAGAATATCGCACGTCAAGCTATGCAGAGTTTCCGACAACTGCTCGGTGACTCTTATAAATACGGGATGTATACTGGTAATCAAAAAGATCTGGAAGCAGACTACATATTTAGTACCATTCAAACTTTAAGTCGAGAGCAACACCTAAGGCAATTTCCGGCTGATCATTTCGATTATGTTGTGATTGACGAAACCCACCGTGCTGGGGCTAAATCCTATCAAGAAGTGTTGAATTACTTCAAACCCAAGTTTCTTCTAGGAATGACCGCGACACCTGAGCGTACGGATGGTTACGATATTTTTAAGCGGTTTGATTACAATATCGCAGCTGAGATTCGGCTGAACGATGCGCTAGAATCAGATATGCTAGTCACTTTTCACTATTTTGGTGTCTCTGAGATCATGGTTGATGGTAAGTTACTAGATGAAGAGGCTAACTTTTCTCAACTGACATCAGGCCAAAGAGTTGATCATATTTTGGAGCAAATCAATTTTTATGGCTGTGATAATGGAGTGGTTAGAGGTTTAATATTCTGCAGTCGAGTAGACGAAGCTAAGCAGTTGTCTTCAGATTTAAATAAAAAAGGATTAAAAACTTTGGCTTTAAGTGGTACTAATAGTGAAGAGGAAAGGTCCAAAGCCATAGAACGATTAGAATCCAAAGACTCAGCTCAGAAACTGGATTACATTCTAACGGTTGATATCTTTAATGAAGGAATAGATATTCCGTCTATTAACCAGATTATTATGCTACGCCCAACCCAATCAGCAATTATCTTTGTCCAGCAACTTGGACGTGGATTGAGACTTTCAGATGACAAGTCACATTTAACGGTAATCGACTTCATCGGAAATTACAAAAATAACTTCTTAGTACCAATAGCTCTCTTCGGTGATAGAAGTTTCAATAAAGATACAATCAGGAAATTGATGGCGTCGGGTAGTGGCTTGATCCCAGGCGCATCGACGGTGAATTTCGACCAGATTAGTAAACAGAGGATTTATGATGCCATTGATTCCTCCAATTTGCGAAAGTTGAAGGATCTGAAGAAGGACTATGAATTACTAAAGTTCAAAATCGGGAAAATCCCCTTGATGCAGGATTTTCTAAAGCACGGTGAAAGAGATCCTTTTTCCTTTGTCGAACATTCCAAATCCTACTACAATTTTCTAGATAAAGTTGAGCCCTCACACTCCTTTTACTTATCGGAAAAGGAAGCCAGACTGGTCCAATTTTACTCACAACATGTTGTTAATGCTAAACGGATTTGTGAAGTTATATTGCTGAGGATCTTGATCAAAGATTCAATTAGCGATTTTAGCACCCTCAACTCAGAGCTAAAAAGCAATTATGGTATAGAAATCGATGATGCTACTTTTAAATCGTGTGTCAGTAACCTAAATCTAAATTTTGTCCGCGAGAAATTCAATAAGAAGCTTTTACCCCTCAGCCAAATTTACCATTATGAGCTATTCCAACTAGAAGATGATGTAGTTGAATCAACAAAGATGTTTATGGGTTTTTTACACAATAACAATTTCAAAATTATACTGGAAGATCTGATAGATAGTGCAGAACATAATTACAGTTCAAACTTGAATCTAGAACATTACAAAAACGGTTTTATCCTGTATCGGAAATACTCAAGGAAAGATGTTTTCCGCATCCTAAATTGGTCAGAGAATCCCGTAGCTCAAAACGTTGGAGGATACCTGATTAGCTCAGATGATGCCGTCTGCCCAATTTTTTTGACCTACCAAAAAGAGGAAGATATCTCCCATTCGACCAGATACGAAGATCGATTTATTACCAACAGACTGGTTGAATATTTCTCCAAATCTAATAGGAAACTAAACAGTAAGGATGTGCAAACCTTGAGGAATCAACGTAAGAACAATATCAACATCCCGCTGTTTGTTAAAAAGAGCAATGATGAGGGGCAAGATTTCTATTTCTTAGGTGAACTGCAGACAGTAGAAAACAGCTTTGTACAGGAATACATGCCAATGGAGAACAAAAAACCGTCTCCTGTCGTCAAAATGAGATTTCAGATTGATCCTCCGATAGAAGATTCACTGTACTATTATCTAATTGACCTTAAGTAAATCAATATTAACCTCTCGTAGACACTCTATCAAAAACCCTCATTTTGAAATTAACAGCTTGATCTTCTCATGTAATCAGCCTGTATTTTGGTTGTTAACTTAAATTGAAATGTAGAATACCTAGAGAAGCAATGAGAATTAGTTAAAAATCACATAAAGCTCCAATAAGCTCGTTAAGTTGTGATACGCCACGATGATCCAAACCCCGGAAACTGCAGTTTACTCCTATCTTCAAACATGGCAGTACCTTTCAGCTAGAGTCTAAAAAAAACAAGTTGCATAACCCATCCACGCTGGTCTGGGCTAGACTTCAGGCTGGTGGTTGTGTTTCCTTTGACGTTGGTGATCTTTTTCATCTTTCTCGCCCGGGTGGTTTTCTCACCACTTCTGGTGCCGATGGAGACAGAACTCCACCTTTCTTGCCAATCATCTCGAAATTATGATTCACTATCTAATAT
>JAYZAC010000045.1:0-37978 GCA_036339875.1 bacterium
GAAACTCAGTTTGATGAGTTGTATCAAAACTAATAGCGGGCAAACTGATCAAAGTTGTCATGCTTAATTTACCAATACTTGGAGCCGAGGTGGTGTTACCGATAACTAAGCGTGAGTCTATGATTTCCATAGTTCCGTAATGCATGAAATCTAAATTAGAAGTTAGATTAGCCATACGAGATAATGAAAAGCTATTGTCTATTTTCAGAAGTGCGGCATCTGACCGAGTTAAAGAGCGATCAAAACTGAGTTTGACATCGTAACTCTTCGTGAAATTAGCTGTGGTGGCTGGTCTTATATCTAAACTATCTCTAAAATTAACAGTAGCATCCACGGTTAAATCTAAGGTGTTGGATTTTGATGACGGGTCATAAAAATAGTTGGGGTCATCCAAGTCTGAGAATCTTGGAATTCGAACCGCTTCACTTTCGATGGTGACCGGAGTCGTTGAACGAGCAGATAAATCTCTTAGTTTTGCAATTTTGACCAGTTCAATTTCGTAGTTGGTATTTTCTGAATCAATAATCCTATCTGTGATTGTAATGTTTTTGATAGTAAAGGGTTTACTTTTACCATCATCAGTTATTTCGCTAGTTAAATTTTGGCTCGATAAGTCTAAATATTTTCCGTCAGCTCGCTTGAAATCTAAATCACGATAATTAGAATCTTCAGTAGCTATCTCCCAAGTATCAGATTTTATGGCAACTCGACCTTGGGATGTGAGAGCGCGAATGTCACCAGTAGCTTGAAGACCACCATTAACAGAGTTTAAGTTACCTGATGAGTCTATTGAAAATTGAAGTTGATTCGCAGAATCTCTGAATTCTAAAAATTTATTTATTTTTATGTTTAAGCCTTGGAAATAACTGGGGGAATGCATAACGAAATCTTCATTAACCACTAGATTTCCACTTATATCACCAGCTTGTTCGATGGTCATAGATTCTTTGAATGAAGCTGAGTTTGCTTTAATACTCCCATCTTGAAGTACTTCAAAAACTTTATCTCCGGTAGAATTGTATTGCCTTACTACACTGCCGACTTTAATGTCACCGACTTGCGTAATTTGCTCATCAAAGTTGACATTGCCCTCCGCATCGAGGAGTTTTTTGACGGTCAGTCTACTTGCTGTTAGGAATTTAGTATCGAGAGTGCTGGAGATTGTAACAGTCTTAAGTCGGCTCGTTTGATCTGGGTCTGAGCCAAAAGCTAGATCATCAAGGTCAACGAATTTACTTGTTTCAACAGTATTATCTATAATTAGATTACCACTAATGTACATTGTGGTACCTTGAGTTAAATTACCTCCAAGATTAAGATGCCCATTCATTGTGGAAGTGTTAGACACAATCAAATTCTGAATAGTACTAATGGAGTTTGGATTCAGACTCAAATTTATATCATCAAGATCTATAAAACGTGGTGCAATAGTATTTTTTTGAATTGTCGTGTCTTTGAGTACTTCAACAGAAGATGCATTAATCGAACCTTGAATACTTGTCAGACCTAATACCTCCATTCGACCGGATACGGGCTCAACTTCTAGCTGACCACTGATTTGAAGACTATTCCAAACAGATAACGAACTGGGGTCGGAATAATAGGCTGAGTTCGAAGTGATTAATTTAGTAGACTCTACGTAGGCACCCGAAGTCTTGCCAATTTGCGCATTACTGGCTGATAAGTCGCCACTCACTCTAAATTCTTTACCGACGGAAAAACTTGTATGCAGAGAGTTCATTGAACCCTTGAGTTCTAGCTGATTAATTACGCTAGTTTCACTCGGGTCAAAATAGTAACTAGAATTATTAATATCGATATATTGACTAGCACCAATTTCATAGGAATTTACGATACGTTTACTACCTTTAACTACAGAGACTTTCGGGCAATGCTCTAATCCTGGTTCGCAACCAAACATTTGAAAGCCATTACTTATAAAGTTGGAGGTTACCAGCATATTACTATGACCAGTCAATTCAGCATCTACGACTACTTGAGCAATATCTCCTGCTGGTGAGGTAGGCGCAGTAAGGTCTAGAGAGCCATGAACTTTCAATGAGCCTGCCTCAACATCCAGTAAATAATATGGATTACGAAGTTCGATAGATTCTACGTTTCCGTTATACGAACCTACATACGCAAAGTTAGCTTCTGTGCTAGCACCAAAAACGATTTTAGGTCTATCTTGCTCCGTTAAGGTTACAGTTTGCTTAGCATCATCATCATCATCACTAGACGGAAAGCCGTATGCGGTTATTAATTCTCCTCGTACTAGTAGACTTGAATCTTGATATAGTGCGTCAGGTGGAGCAATAAAACTTTGTTGTAAACGCCATACATTTGTTTCTGGAAGTTTAGCTAAGTCGCTATCTAATCTAGTGTAATAAATAGCTGTGGGATCGTTATATTTTGAATCATTGATAATATCGATCAATTCTTCTGCTTTGGCTTGTGATATCAAGTCATGATTATGAAGAGTTGTTTTCTCTCCACCGAGTAATTGTTGCAGAATTTCTTCAGTTAATATTGGGTCAAAAACATTTTTAACTTTTCTATTATTGGGTCTAGTCTGATCATTCAGTTTTCTACTATTGATAAGCTTTTGAGCATCTTCTTTATCTGGAAAATGTAATTGCAGAGCCTTCATGTTGGAAAGATGTGACGGTTGTATAAAATATTCGGCTTCAAGGCTATCGAAGTTTCGATTGCTTGGTGAAACCAATTTTCCTGCGGACAGTTTGAAGAAAGTAGGGCTTTTGTATTCAGCTTTGAAACTTGGAGAGATACCACCACTCTCCTGCATCTTAAATTGGTTGAGAGGAAAAGAACCATTCTTATATGAATGCTCAGTGAGCAAGCCATTTGAGTTAATGTCCAAGTCCATTTTGATCCCGCCCGTATTAAAACGCATATCAACAGTTTGACCTGCAAATATAAAACCAGCGTTTCCGAGTGTCCGAAGGCCTGAACCTTCCTTAAATCTGAGGGTGAATGGAAATTCAACATCAGAAAGATTAGAGATTCCCAAGGAGTGAAATGTAGTTTGACCACCCGGATCAAGGACGTATCGAGTTCCAGCATATAAACCCTCAACCGTAAGGGGGTCATCTGAATCTTCAAATTTCGCAAACTGCACAGATCGGTAGGCTAGAAGTTCACCATTAAAAGTTGCATTAGCGGCTTGGCAATCTGCCGACATACACAAACTATCGAAGAAAATATTACCTTGTTCCAACGAAGTGTCACCAAGTCCACCTTCGCCGCCTAGGGTCATTTCACTATTCTTTGCATAAATAGAACCTTTGATATCAAAAGCTAAGTTATCTACTCCTTGATCCATGAAAATTCTTAGGGTTGTATTTTCCATGTAGGCACCATGTTGTTGCCGTAAAGCTTCATAACTTGAGCCATTGTCACCCAGAGCCATAGTATCTACTTCTAACACTGCTCTAGTGGTTAAAGGATTGCTTGATCCACTCGTAATCGTGAGTTGGCCTTGCTTGTTGTCATAACCGGTTAAATCAACACTGGAAATAGAGAATGGAGATCCATCAATATTAAAATCTGGCTTGATCTGTTCAAAATCTTCGAACTCAGTTCTTTTGACATTCACTCTGACTGCATAGGTACCGTCAGGGTATATGGCTCTGTCAACTAATCGCTTATTTTGTGAAGAATCAAAACTATATTCGATATTACTCTGAAAGACACCTCCATCAGAGCTTACACTAGAGATTCTACGACCAGTATCGTCTTCATCTAAATAGACCTGAAATTGACCATTATGTACGTAAATATTTGAGTACTCTTTCTCCCACATTACGGACTCTTCGGTTTCTTTTGTGTCTCTATCAAAAATACGTTTTATAATTTGTAATTTAAGGATTACATTCTGATTATATGGTCCTTCACTTGGATCCACGATATAACCTGCAAATTCTAATACTTGTGGAGAAGCTGCTTGAAGTTTGTTACCACCCAATATCGCGATTAAAATCAAGAGACCGAGATGAATAATAAGATTTACTATGTAAGCGTTTCTGAGAAGGTTAATAACAATACCTCATCTCATAATTTTGTGTACTTGATACATCAGAAAGTGCTAGTCCTCCATTTCCATCAGCTCCTAGATTGCTACGGGTCAATAATTTGAGTTTGCCACCGAAACCATTTGACTCCATGGTAAAACTTGAGCTAGTCAGTGCCGTGTTTAGATTTTTACCATCTTCAACTGCCCTGATAAGTTGTTGAATTGTGCACACCTTACCTCTGATATTATTACCCTCAATTTCAATACTGTGTGCCTCATCTTTATGTGCACCTATAGTGGTGCTGTTGGAGGCAGGCGTACTCATACAGAATGCTTCCTGACTATCTCCCCCAATAAGAATATAGTTTGTAGAACAACCCGTAAGTATTTGAGATAATGCATCATGAAGGTGCTCTGAATTTGCTTCATCGCCTCCAAAAATTTTAGCTAGTGTCGTATTATCGCCCACATTTAATTTTGCATAAGGAATATCATTATTTTTAATTTTCGATGACGGAATTTGATTCTTAAATTTTCCTTGAGTTAGTTTAGAACTGCTATCTAACGAGCCCGTACTAATACCATCATCCTTAAAATAATTTTTATCAAATGTTAGATTTACAAGATCAGCAGTTTCAAGAAGTCCTATCTCTCGACTAGTTAAATTACTTAATAAACCGGATCCAATTGAGTCTGTCTTTAGTTTTTCACCCGTGAGGTTTTGGATTTCATCGCCACCGATCTGATAGATATCATCCTCATCAAAACTATTATCAGTTAATTTGGCTTCTCCAACGGCTTTGTCAGCTATATTAAGTTGAATTATAGCTGCCGTGGATAAATCAGCTTCTGCCACTGCGGCTCCATCAAGTCGAGACTCGGTGAGAACGAATGATTTTATCTTAGATATAGAAAGGCTATTGTCTGAAACATCTTCTTTAGTAATTGCTTGCTCGGCAAAACGGTTTCCGATGAGGCTGTTGTCTTCAAGTAAGGCTTGAATAATATTATTGTTATCAATTCGTAAACCATCATCGCCTGAACTTTTTACCAAAACATCCTCGATAAGCTCTGCAGTCTGTATTGAAGAGTTTTGAACTGTTCTTGTATCGGCAAATATTGTCTCAAAATCAGCCGATGTTAACTTTTTTGAGGCTTCGGTACTAAAGTCACTATTACTTAAAGTTAAACTAGAGATGTTAATATCATCAAAGACGTTATCAAAATTTGACGAGTTAAATGTATCTGCGGCAAGTTTCGTAGATGTTACAGCATTGTTTGCTAATTGCGAGCCATCGATCGTATTGTCAGCTATATTACCATCGGTTAAGGCATTATCGGCTATCTGACTTGCAGAAAGGATTCCGTCTCCAAAAGCACCACCAGTTACAGTTTTAGTTTTGAACTTGCTAACGTCGATGGTTTCTGTGATGAAATCTTCACCCTTTAGGCTTTCTGCCTTGACTTTATCATTAGCGATTGAGCTTTCGAAATCGTCTCCATGAATTCCTTTGTTCGATAACATGGCCTCACTTAGAGTGTTATCTGCTAACTTTGTGCCATCAATTGAACTGAAGTAGAAGTTATCGTCTTGCAGTGTGGTATTTGCCAATTTTGAATTATCGATTTGCAAGGTTTTTATATGACCATAGGTCACAGCTGCGCTATCAAAAACAGAATCAGTTAGAGTATTGGCTTTTATTTTAGATGATTCAATTTGATTAGTTTGTATATTACCATCTGTAAGGATTCGATCAGCAATCACACTAGCGTTTACTTCAGCAGTCTTAAAATCTGTAGTCTGAAGTGTTAAGTTTGCAATATTAGCTGAGCTAATTTGAGTGTCTTTGAGTTTGGCTTGCGTAATACTGGCGGTTTGAATTTTAGCCTCTTCAATTGAGTTTTCAATAAACTTCAAGCCGGTGAGAGTGAGGTTTTCTATTTTGTCTCCATCGATGTTGCCAGACAGTCGGTTAGCTTGAAGAGTACCCGACATTATATTAATACTTTTTAGACCACCATCTAAAATTTTTGCTGTGGTGATGCTTTCGTTAACAATGATAGAACTTGTGATTGCTTGTGATGCGATTTTGGTACCGGCTACAGTGCCAGCATATTTGTCTGCAGTTATAGCATTATTTGTTAAGATTGCACCGGTAATTACTGAATTAGCAAGTTCATCCTCATCTAGCGTGCCCGCGGTGAAACTTGTGTCATCAAATAAGCGCGAGGCAATGTGTTTTGAATCAAAAACTCCCGAGGCTAGTCGATCATCAATTTGGTCTTCATCAAACATGGAGTAGGGGATGACTTCGAATTCAGTGATATTATCTGGAGCATCAATTAATAAGTTGGAGCTATCATCGTAGCTGTAAAGATTACCGTCGCTTACATAATAAACTTTATCAGTTTCTATACTAACTTTAAGATCAGTGATGGCTACACCTAGATCGACCAATTGAGTGGTAGAATCACCTAATACTCTTTTTTGTATGGTATTACCTTGAATAAAGAATAATTTAGTACCATCTTTATTGAAGACTGGCTTACTGATTGAGTTGTTCCCTAAGTTTTGTTCGGTGCTGGCACTAGTACCATCATAAATTCTTATTAGATTATCTGAATTGAGCTGAGCAATGTAAGCTAGTTTATTTATCTGTGGCGAATAATCCATCCCAGCGCTAACGATAACTCCTGTATCAATGCGAGTATTGGGCGCTCCGTCTTGGTAAATCCAAAGATGATCAGCTTCGCCCTTAAAGTACACTTGCATTTGATCTTTTGCAGAACCATTACTTGTACCACCAACAAAATAAATGAGGCCATCGATAGCAGCGATAGCAGCATTACTTACGGAGCTAGCTAAATTATCTAATGCCCCAGACCAAGTATTATCTGTAGGGTTGTATTTTTTAAGTATATTAAGTTCCCCAGAATTACCAGAACCAGCTGCTACATAAATTTGATCACCCAAAGTGACTGCAGATGCTCCAGCTCTTGCTATTGGCATAGCTTCTTTATCACTCCAATTGTTGTTTGAAGGATCATATTCTTCAACTTTAGTATTAGGTCCATTACCTCCGAAAACATAGGCCTTGTTATTATAAACGGCTGCGGCGGTAGCAGATCGATCTCCGTTCATATCAGCCATCGTGGCCCAAGCATCAGAACCAGGATTATACTCATAGGTGAAGGCTTCATCGCCGCTACCAGTATTACCTCCAAAGACATAAACACGTTCATTGATTGCTACAGCGGAGATGTCATAAAGTGAGCTTGGTAAATCGCTGGCATTACTCCAGGAATCAGCTACTGGGTCATAAACTTCTACCCTAGAGAGCGCTCCATCGTCATTCTTACCGCCAATTACATAAATTAAACCATCTAGCTCCACGGCAGCCATATTTGATCTAGCGCCGCCCGACATAGAAGTTTTACTACTCCAAGTTCGTGATGAGGGTTCATACTCTTGAACGTTTGATTGTAGTGAACCGTTATCACCACCGAAAAGATAAAGCTTAGAATTGGCAACGGCGTAGGCACCTTTAGCGAAGGAGCTGCCTGGATTATCTAATTCAATCCAAGAGTTACCTCCGATGACGAAATCTTGGTTATCAGTGGTGCTCAGTACAGAGCGCGCTGAAACGGGACGATATTCTGGGTTACGAATAGCGCCGCTAATGAATGACATTTCATAAGACTGATCATCAGCAAAAACCGACAATCGGTTACCGTGAGCAGTATTTTGTAGTTTAGACCAAGTTTTTGTATTGTTTATGGTTTCAGTGTTTGAACCGTCCCAGTCATAGCGTTTTACGACTCCGTTTTCAATAGTTACGATGAAACCATCACCCTTATCAAAAGCATTAGTTTCTAATTTGGCTACCGTAACTACGTCAGAGTCAAAATCTGTTCCTAATAAACTATTGATAATTAATTTAGATTTAGTGATTGCTTCGCTATTTAGAACCCTCGGATAAATTTGTTCTGATGAAATTTTAATTGAGTTAATAGCACTATTGACTACATGAAAAGAGCTAACTTCTTTGGTTTTAATAAAGCTAGCGTCAATGATGCTATCAGCAATCATACTTGAACTACTCACAATTTCACTGATCATATGGGTAGTCAGTATGCTTTTTGAGGAGACTTTGGACTGAGAGATAATATTTACTTCCAGCTCCGAGTTACCAATAGAGTCATCATCAATTTTAGAGGCTCTAATATCACCGCTGAGAATTCTAGACTTACTAATGGAACTTTCTGTGAAGTACTTACCCTCAAGGGTTCCATCTTCAAGGTTTCCGGCACTGATAACAGCACTTGCAAAAACCGATTGATCTAATGTTGTTGCGGCGATATGACTTGATTCAACAGCATCAGTTTGAATATGATCAGAAACAATTACCGCTCCGTTAAAGGAATCTGACACAATTGATAGATCAGCAAGATGAGAGCTGGTCAAAATTGAATTAGCCAGATTATCGTTTTCAATTGCATCATCCTCAAGAACATGACCACTGAAAATCCATGACCGTAATTTATCATCATTATTTGTCATACTGGCAGTTAGTAAATTGCGAGCATTATTAAACGGTACTTCGATTTGGTATAAGTCATCGCCTTGAAAGTAGAATAATCGGTCAGACCTTAATGGATGCGCTTTTATATATTTAGGATCAGTTGATAAGACTGAGCTATAACTAAATGATGCACCATAGCTACAGGCTCCCAATTCGTTAGAGTTGTTCTTAGCTACAAAAAGTACAGCATCAGTTTGACTGATTTCTAATTCTGTAAATGTGGTTCCTGATGCTGCACAATTACCATCTGAAGTATCTAGTGATCCATTAGCATTGAGTCTGGCCCATTCACTAGGATCATCAGGATTGAAAACTAGTTTTGAGCCACCACCACCACTTACTGTGGGTCCCTCTGTATTTGATTTAGTAATTATATTGTAAGCAAAAATCTGATCATTGGAATCATCAAAATGATAGATGACACGATTGTCATTACTCCATATTAAAAATTGATCGCTGGTACCATCGTAATTAAGATTTGTTGCACGGACTCGGTCAAAAGTTCGATCTGCCCAGTAGATTTTCCCACCGGATATAAAGGCTACTTTACTACCATCTGGACTAATACGCGCATAACTTAGCTGCGAACCTCTGCCATGCGTAGCTAGAGTTTTTTGAGCGGTGTTAACTCCTTGAACATAAATAGAATTACTATCTGATTGATATAGACGGCCACCTTTTGTACTAAAGGAGCCAGTCGCGAAATTAGCTTTAGCAAGATTTTCGAAATGGCTATTGCTTAATGTTCTCGAGTGGATTTTTGATTTGGTAACTTCATTTTTGGCGAGATCGACGTCTTTAAACGTATTAGTCTGTAGTCGATCAGATTCAATTGTATGCTTGATCAGAAGTACACCACTAATTGCTTCTGAATGAATTTTTGATGATTCTATATCACCGTCAAGTATGAACTCACCTTTAACCGAATTAGTTGCGATTAGTGAAGTATCAATCGCGCCCGTTTCGAGTTTGTCTGATGTGATTGAATTAGTCTTGAAGTCTATAGCATCGATTGAATTATCTTTTATTTGGTCTGCTCGTATGGTTTCGCTTACCAAATTATTAAAATCGACGCTATTGTCTTGAATGAGATTATTATTAAATACACGACTACGAAATTGCTTGGCTTCGAAACTGTCATCTTTAAGACTATTTTCGTTGAGTTCAGCATTTTTGATGGCATCACTCCAGTATTCTTTATCAGCTAAGGTTAAAGTTACGATTGATCCATTTGCGACTTGAGAATTTGAAATTGCGAAAGAAGCTATTTGTCTGGTATCAAAGGTGTCAGCTTCAATTTTGTTAGATGTCAAAGCACCGCTTTGAATATTAAAAGCCGAGATACTTGAATCAGAAATTTTGTCTGAAGTTAACTCGTTGTTTTTGATTAATTGGCCGTTGAAGGTGAAATGATCTAGATGTTGTGTTTGTATGGCTGCTGTATTCAAATCTCCATCTGTAAGTTGATTGGCTGTAGTTTCAGAGAATAGTCTTGAATCGATAGTATCACTCTGAATCAAGGCATAATCAATACCACCAAGATCGCTAAAATCACCCCCGGTCAAGACATCGTCACCAATTTTCGATGAGGCATCAATATCGCTACCAATTTTCTCATGCGTGATAGCCTCATCTTGTATGGTTCTTGTAATAATAGCCATAGCGTTGAGTTCAGAAGAGCCAACCGCGTTATCATCTATTTTTGATTCAATCAAAGACCCAGTTAAAATTTTTGAATCATTAATACTGTTGTTAGAAAATTTGTCATTTCCGATGGTGTCTTCGATTAAGTGATCAGAGTTGAAACCCGATTCTAAATCATTGTCTGCTATTTCATCCTTTGCAATGCGTAAACTTTCTACACCTTCGCCATGCTTAGTCACTAGCATTAATTCATTACCAGCTCCTAAAATTACGGTACCGTCGTTTTTCCAATAACAAGAGCTAAATAAAATTGAATCATATTGCTCCTCCAATAACTTGTCCCAACTAGCTCCCTGATCGAAAGAAATTTTGGTATCAGAACCTAAACCTACCGTCAGAAATTCATTTTCGTCACGGGCACAAAGATCGTAAATTTTATTTGTGCTCGAATAGGCGTTAAGTTCAGTTGCAAGTTCATTAAAGCTTGTTACTAAATACATCTTACCCGAGCTACTTCCTAAAATAATTGAAGTGCCAGCTTTTGAAACCGCGGTAAACGTTTCGTCGGTTTTAGCTACATATGTACTTACGTTACTTAAATTAGTGGCACTAACTTTACCTAGTAATCCGTTACTTCCCGAAAAATAAGCTGTGCCAGAGAATATTTGAAGATCTTGTAATACAGCACCACCAAAGTCGGTAGTATTTTTAGTGCTGAATCCATCAGCACTAGCCCACAATTGAGTTCCACCAAATTGGATAGCAAATGCTTTACTGGATGTTGCTGCAAGTAAGTGGGCAGTGGTTACTGTTTGACCAGTTTGACTCCAAGAACTTCCACCATTTGTGGTTTTATAAATTCCACGATGATTATTATTTGGAGAATCAAAAACAGCAAATCCATTATTTGCGTCCACAAAATAGATATCATAAGCGTAAGATAGGGGAGTGGTTAGGCTTTGTGATATCCAATCCAGACCATTATTATTTGATTTGATTGAATGATTGCCGCGTGTTAAAAAAATATTTGTGCCATCATAGGATTGTAGGCGTGAATATTTAGATAAATTCGTATTTGTAATTCCCAGAGAGCTTATGGAGTAGCTAGACCCCTGATTACTAGTTCTGGCTACGAAGTAATCATTTTCTGAAGTATGTTTATACAGGATTACCCACGTGTCTGTTTCTGAAATGTGAGCAGCTTCTGCCACAAGACTAGGAGAACTATATTCACTAAATGATGTATCTGTTGAGCCAGATAGATTAGTCCACAAGGTATATCGAGATAAACCCGCCGTGGTTATGAAAATATTATTTCCAGATGAATCGCTAAAGAAGAAAGGAGTATTAAGTTGAGTGTTACTAGCGTCATTACTCCAATTATCAGATGTATTTACAAGAGTGTCGTCGTCTAAGAACAGACCTTCGGTTGGTGAATGCATCCAGAATGAAAAATTAGAATCAATTTGTGCATTGACTGCAAGGGCTAAAACGGATTCATTAAGATATTCATCAGTTGTGTATAGAGTTTGACCGTTTGATTTAATTAACCAGGAATGTTGTAAATCAGAAATACTAAAGACTTTCCGAAAAGATGAACCTGTCTTGACTAAGCGAAATGATTCGCCACCATCATAACTGTAGTAAGCTTTTGAATCGGTCGTCAAAAAACCGTGAAATTCATCTTCAAAATAGAAATCTTGGATATCACTACCAAAGTCTGTCATTTCGCGCATGCCAAGACCTTCATAGCTGGAACTGTAAAGTTTACTGCCAATCATTACCCAGACTCGCTTCTTATAAGTCATTGCTTTTCCGAATGATCCAGTCAAAGAACTTACTTTTGAAAGAATAGGTGAATTAGCACTATCTAATCGATAGATACCATGAGTGTTATCAAATACTAGTATCTTACCCGAGTTTAACTCCAGTATTTGACTTGGATTGCTAAGATTTGGTGACTTAGATACTGCTTTGAAACCACGAGATAAACTGCTTCGATTGTCAATTTTACCAGCCGTAATTGAATCGCTGGCAAATACAGAGGACTCAAGGGTAAAGTCGATTATGTGGGTTGTTAAAATACTATTGTTTGTGAAATGACTATTTTCAAAAATACGTGAATCATAATGCGTTGTAAGTAAACTTAACGCTCCGAAGTCTTGAGCGAGAAGAGAGTTGTTTTTTATTAGTCCCGAAGTGATCACCTCACTATCGAATACAGCTGTAACCATTGCATCAGCAGCTAGATCTAAATCAGTAATGCTTCCGTCTTCTATATGGCTACCAGAAATAGTCTGTGATGCTATTTTTGCAGAGGTGATGATTTGATCATCTAATGAAGCAGAAGTAATCGTATATGGATCGACGTGATAACTAAATAAATCAGCTGAGACCCATAGGTTTTCAGCAATGGAATCATCTTTAATTTTACCTGCAGTGATGACTTTAGAAGCAAATTGTGAGTCGGTGAGAATGCCTAGGGCGAAATCAGAGGTCTGTAGAGCGTATGACTCGATCAATGAATGAATAATTGCAGAGTTAAAAATTACTCTAGAATCAATCTGAGAATCTTTGATTCGACTATTTGTTATCGCTGCATCCTTAATATGTGTTGTTAAAACCTGCTTCTCAGCGATTACTCTTGAAGATAGTGTGTTTAAATCTATATGAATATTTGTGACACTGCCTTGCTTGAAGTTACTTGATATTATTGATAATAATCCGAATTTACCTTCATTTATCTGGGAATCTTTAATCATTGATGCGGTAACCGCATCGTCTGCAATTTTACTCGCTGTGATCTCTTCATCTGGAATATGATTAGAATTAACCGAGAGATTTTTTATATTACTCGATAAAATACTATTTGGAGCAGCAACTCGAGCATCAATCTGAGAATCGATTATATGCCCCTCTGTGACTGCGGAGTTGGCGAATTTAGATTCAATTACTGCATCTAATACCCAATGCTCTGTTAAGATATTGGCGGGTTTAATTGCTGCGGTACTCATGGCGTGATCCGAGACTTTAAGACTCAGTATGGCGGCGTTGGAGAACTTCTCAAGAGTAATTGCTTGATTGCCAATTTTAACTGTAGAAATTGTATCAGTTAGCCATTTTGTTTCTACCAAACTATCACTACCAAAATCTGCGTCAAGTAACGATAGATCAATGATATTGGTGGAACTGACCGTATTATTAGAAATCTTATCCTTAGTAATTGCGGCATCAGCAAATGACTTTGAACTTAGTGTATTCTCCGCGACGCTATTGCTCTTAAAAGTATTGTCATCGATATTATTAGCTAGTAACGCCTCGTCTTCAAACATTCTTGCTGTAATACTTAAATTTTGAATCTTTAAACCAGATAGCGTTGCTGTCTTTATATCTTCATGAGCGATAGAGCTTAAGGCAAATTGTAAGTCAGTTACTGTATCACTTGGTATGTGACTGGACATCAAGACATTGTTGGCTATTTTAGCTCCCGTAATATTGCGGTCTTCAATTTTTTCACTGGTAATGGCCTCATTGCTAATTTTATGTTGGGCCGAATCACTACTAGAGGTGATCGTTGAATTTTCGATATCTTCTGCTTTGATAGTAAAAGAAACGAGTTTTGAAAAATCTACTGAATTATCTACTAATGCTGTACCACTGAGTGTATTTGTACTGATATTAGATTCTATAATGGTTAAATCCAATATTTTAACCGAGGTTATTGAGTCTGAGCCAAAGTCTGAGTTAGTGAGCGTTAATTGAGCTAATTCTGAATTTTGAACAGTATCTTGTTTGATTTTAATTGTAGAAATAGATAAATCGTCAAAATTGGTATCGATTAGTGAATCTATAATGATCTTATTTGAATCAACAGCGCCTTTCGATATATGAGTTGTAATTAAGGATTGATCTGCAATTTTGTCTGTGGTGAAGGCTTGATTTGCAAACACTCTAGCCGTAAGTGTTTTTGATTGAACTTTTGCGACTGAAATTTGATTTGTTGTCAAATGGTAACTTTTAATACTTTCGTTCTGTAGAAGAGTACCATCAATCTGACCAACTTTTATGTGTCTATTTAAGATACTTTTATCGGAGAGATCAATACCTAAAATCTCTTCATTGGCAATTGAACTTCCATCAAACGTATTTGCTTGAATATGAGAACTGTTGATTGTTCCGTCTAGAATATTTTCATTAGCAATAATATCATCGCTAAATATATTTTCGACCAAACTATTATCCTGAATCTTTATAGAGTCTATTGTTTCACTAAGAATTGCAGAATAGCTAGTCGCAGAGCCTGCAATATTGCTTACTTCAGCGCCAGAACCTTTAAATGTTTGTGCTATCACTGTGCCAGAACTTAAAGCTCCCATTTTTAAGCTACCATCATAAGAATATACGCTAAATAGAGGTTTTGTCCCCGAATTTTGATCTGGCCTAACAGACAGTATAAGACCATCGGATGTGAACAAATATTGACCATGTAAGGCTTTAGTCGTAGCAGTAGTATTTACAGAATCAGGAATTGAGTTATTAATGTCTCGACGAGCTAGATTATAAATTTCTACTCCACCGAAGAGATTATGATGATGAAGGTAGTCGGCGTTTTTCTTGTTAATTAATGAGTCTAAATCACCTGGTGTCATAAGGTGTCCTTCACCAGTAGAGATAGCGGAGATCCTCAGACCAGAATTTTGATTGACGTGAATAATAGATTTTCGAAAGTAAGAACTACCGACGAAAGTGATATCTTGCGATTTATTAACAATTAATGAATCTGCATCAAGAATTCTAGTACCGGGACTCTGATTCTGAGTGTCAATTATTAATTTTGATAATCGAATTTGTTCAGCGGTGGCATTTTTTAAGACTTCTAAAGATTGTAATCTTGTATCTTGGTTAGGATTAACTACATATTGATTTTCAAGATCTACAGCAAAAGGTGCCGTCAAAGAGTTTTCTGCATAAAGGCTAGATTCAATTTCCAAAGTTTCAATAATGGACTGACTCGAGGGGTCAATGTAACGAGATGATTGTGCGTTCAAATCTCTATAGGTCTTAAAGTAACCAGTTGTAAATTTTAAGCGGTCAGCGCTCAAGCCAGCAATTTTTAGATTTTTTTGACCTGTAATACCAATATTTACGGTAGTGATTGAGTTTTTTGAATCAGAGATTGAAAGAAGCGAAGCCGAATCAGTTGTTATATCGATAGCATGAGCAAATCTAATTTTACCTTTAAAGTTTACATTATTTTGGACTGTAACATTACCTTTTGGCTCAACTCTGAAAACTGTTTGGTACGTACTTGGATGCATAGAGATCAGACTACTTGTGATAATCGTAAATTTATCCATACTCGTATCTGCATTGAATGTAATATCACCTCCTTCGACACTTAAACTGCCTAAAGTTTCAAGATCTTCTATAAACAGGTCAGAGTCTAAGATAATACTAACAGCAGTCATGTTTCCTTCATCATCAACACTGAATGTTTCTATTCCTGAATTGACAAGTGAAAATGAATTTTTCCAATTTAGATTATCTTCAACATTCATATCTCCGTTGAGCACAAGAGAACTATTAGAACTAACATCTTGTGAGACGAGTAGTTCATCATTGACCGTTGTTTTACTGGTATTTTCGTATGAATCCGCTATATGTGCGATTTCTAGAATCGATTCGTTATTTGGGTCCAAAACATAGCTATTATTGTCCTGATCAACTAATTTACGGGCATGGATAAATTCTACGGCAGTTACATAACCTTGAATGTTAGCAGACCCTACATGATTTATAGCCTGTGTTAATACTAAGTCGCCATCAATGCTGAGATTTCCACCCGAATTGCTACCATCATCTTTAAGTTCAAGACTGTGCAATTTAGTGATCTCAGATGGATCAATTAAATAATCGGATTCCGTATTAAAGTCGAGAATTTTAAGACTTTTTACAGAGGCGTTTGGATCCTCAACGATTAGATTTTGTTCGGTTTCGAAATTGTTGACCGTCAATAAATCTGAGATCGTAAGATCCGATTTCAGAGTGAAACTACCGCTTACTATTAAATCGTTCGCTACCTTTAACTTTCTCAAAACGCTCGTGTTCGTTGGCTCTACAATATAATTGGGATTATCAAGATCAGAAAATTTATTAGCCTTTGCTTTTACATTTGCTAGTAAAGAAGTCTGAGCAGAAACTATATGAGTAAAATCTGCAGAACCTTCCACATTCATTTTTCGATCAATGATAATTTCACCAGTTACCGTCAAATCCTCGAGTACTGATTTGTCACCAGGGTGAATTACATAACTTTGGTCATCAAGATCAATAAACCTCTCTGCTTGCAAAGCAGACATACCGGACATTATTCTTTGATTGATTCCGACTGTTGTTGGGAAGGATATATCTCCAGAAACTACAGTTTCTCCGGGCAAGTAAAAATAGGGTGGCCGACCACCGGCCTTTCTATCAAATCTAAGGTTTCCGCCAGCTAGTCCCGAAGGATTTTTTTCAATATTTAAGTCACCCCAAGAACTGAGATGTTTACCAATTTCTATTTTTTTATTAAAAGTTGAGTTACCCGCGGCAACATCAAGCCCGACTTCCGTATTGGTAGATTCATGTAGAAATTCGATACTATCTACATCAGAGTTTAGAGATCCTATTTGAGCTGGGAATTCTTTACTTAGATGACTTGTACCAATATAAGCATCTACCTCGAGGCCTTTAGCCTTTGCAGCAACAACTTTATCCGCGGCTCGGATCTCTTGAAACACATTTACCCCTGTCAATGTGTTAACAATAGTCTTGTTTACAGCATCTGTTGGAAGTAGTTTTTTATCAACGCGAAGGGAAGACGCATTGATTATGTCGATCAACATTTTGGCCGTTGCTTCCTCTAGAACATTATGTACGTGATTACCGGCAAAAAACTTCTGACCCTCACTAGGATTATCTTCTCTAGTGATAAAATTAGGATGGTCTGAAAAAAGAGTATCTGCGCATGCGAGATCATAGCCCTCTAGTTCACTATTAGAAATCCCCTGACATGGATCAATTTCGTAATATTTATCATCAGACCTAGTTCCCTCTTTTGCATTACAATAGTTTTCTCTCAAAGCCATGTAATACTTATCTTTACCATGCTGCGGTCCACACACTGGCGCGGTACTCAGTAGTTCAAAAAGAGAATAAGCATTCAAAGGACTTTTGAGTGCATTATTACTGGTTATATTCTCGGTATACTCTGGATTCTTTGGATCCCTACTAATATCTGTTCGAGTATATAGAATGAGACTGTCTAATACTGATAATCCGCCTGGTGATATTTGATATTTCACTTGGGTATCAATACTTGGGTAGGGTGAAATCAATTTAGGGGTATAAACTAAACTATCGCTGCCCGATAACTTGATGTAAGCGGGCTCAGAGCTTGTTAGAGGTCCCTCTAAAGTGAACTCACCCTTTGAATCTTCTTCCACGCTACCATCAAATTCAATGTTTTTGGATCCAATCTCTAACGCATTAATAAGAGTTGGTTTATACTCGACTTGCTCGGTAGGATAAGGGTCGATCAGATAGTCAGCATATTTGGATCCATCCGGAATACAATTTTCGAATTGTGGATCACAGTATTCGAGCTTTGGTCCTCGAATTGTACCCTCTGTAATAAGATCATTAACTCGGATATTTCCTGTGACATTTGCGGCGGCTGCATAGAGGTCACCTGGAACCGTATAGGCACCTATGGTATAGGGTTTGATTGTTAAACTACCCCCTAATTTTATGTTACCGTTTTCGATATATACCGCGATGTCTTCCACATTCTCATTGGGAGATATTAGCGGTTCTCCCCATGGTGTCTCTGAGCTTGTCGAAGATGGCACATAGTCTATTACATTAAGATCATTAGGGTAGTCGATTATCAAACCCTTACCTATGTTTGCCTCTGCAACTTCACTTTTGGTCCAATTGATTTCTACATTATGAAAAACCTCATCCAAGGTATCTGGAGAGTAAATTTCGAGTAGGGCGTTCACATTGTTCGGTGTACCTGTACCTCGGAATGGAATAATTTTTAGAGTACCTTCTTTTAAATCGGGGCCTTTTTTTGCTACTGAAGAAACAGAATATGGATTACCATCGATCGACATCGGCCCCAAATAGGAGGCTTGTTCATTTGTACCAAATGGTACGATCTTTATGGTTAACTCCTTTGGAGTATCGGTTCTAAATAGACCTTTAGTAAGCGGGTTATACACACCTAGGCGTTGAAAAAAAACTCCATCTTTAACACTAATTTTCTCGTAGAATTCATACCAAATATTTTCGTCGCTGGTATCAAAGGGGGGTAAATCTCCCTCAGGGTGAATGTAAAAATGCATAGAAAAGGTATTGTTTAATGGTGCACCCGTTTCTTGGGATTGAATAAATCCTTGATAATTGATGGTCTGAACTAGGCCTTCATTGGCGTAGTTAGAGCCCAGTGATAATAGAGTAAATACAGTAAGAAGCAGAATGCGCACTCATTAAATTAGGCAAACCTCATACCAATAGAAATGTGACCCCTCTGGTACAGTTAACGACGTTGGTATGAAAATATAATTTCAGACAATCGCTTGTGAGTAATACTACTACCTTGCCAAATGATTTCTCTTTGTGTGTCGATTAGTACGTAAAAGGGTATTTGTTTATTATTAAATAAACGATCAATAGTCATATTTTGATCAAACATTAAAGGAAATGAGATTCGGGCCTTTTTGATTTCTTTAATTCCATCATCCCATTGCGAGCAAATTCCTATGATATTGATTTTCTCAGATAAGTTTTTGAAAATAATGTTGTTGCCTGAAATACTCATCATGCTCTCGGGTGACCAAAACTCCCATCGAATAAATAGTGTATATTTCTTGGGGTCAAAAACATAGTCCTCAGAGTGAGGCCCTTTTGGTAAAACTTCTAATTTTTTTCCACTTAGGTCAAGATAATCTGTCTCATAAAAAAAATAGTTATTACTGTAAAGCAACCAAGTTAATCCTAGTATACCTAGAAAGCCTATAATTGATTTAATCACAACTCACCAATCGAACTCTGCCATTACTGGGAAGTGATCAGAAGTCTTTTTAAGTAAGCCTTCTTGTAAAACTTCACAGGACTTGCAATTTTGCTTAAAAAATTCTGATCCAAAAAGATAATCTATCCTTACAGGGAAGGGGTATTCAGCATTCTTTTCACCTAAGGGTGTTGGATATGTTCCGACTTCTATATCCGGATTTTTCGACTTCCATAAGTCAGTGAATCCATTATTTTGGATGTGTTCGATAGCGCGAGTATCTAATTCTCCATTGTGGTTGGAAACTCGCGCTCTAAACGTTGATTTAAAATCTTCTAACGTGATCTTGGAACCAACAGGCGGACAGTTAAAGTCTCCAAGTATCAAAGAGTGTTTTGATCGCACTGCAATATGAGTTAAGATTTGAGCTTCAATTAGGCGTAGCTCACTGGAATAGGGATTCAGATGAGTTGCGATTAATCTAAATGGTATACCTTTTATTTCGAATTCAGCGCCTAAAATACCATGGTACATAAATCGATTAAATCCGAGTGCACGCTTTAGCTCTATATCTTTCTTAAATAGAAGGGTGATGTGGGCTTTGCTATGAGTTTGATGAATCGTTGCTTCCATATCTAATTCATGTTTGAAAACATTACGAATTTTAAAGTCGTTAGCTTCAAATTGGTCACATTCAAAAAGAGCAATAAGGTCAGCGTCCTGAGTACGTAAAAACTCTATAATCTGACCCAAACGATTCCCAGCTTCGAATTGGCCACCTCGTAAAATGTTATAACAAATAACTTTAAGGCTCATGGACAAATGCTCCCGATTAATATGTTTTGCAAGACTTGCTACTATTATACAGCAATAATTGTTGTTCTAGTTCTCGCCATATCATCGACGGTAGTAGAGGTGCGCATAACAAAAACACTAGTATATATTAGACGGATTTACCTAGCTAAATTCAATTTTAGTTAGAGTCTACTTAATATGTGCCAAATCAAATAGTACATTTTTTATTACAAGACTTTAATATATTTTTGGCGATATGATTTACTCCATTAGACTACAGTAAAGAGGTAACTTAGGTATAATTTAATGATGGATGTAAAGCGTTGTAAGTATTTTATTCCAGGTTTAAATCGCTGTGAATTACCTTCTTCTGAGGATTCAGATTTATGTTCTTGGCATAGTTCGTTCTTCTGGAATTCAGAATCTTTAGTGGAACTAGAAAGAATCAAATTTCAATCCCTTGGTTTTGATATTACGGGGATGGATCTGACTGATGTTGGAGTCGTTGATGCAAACTTCAGATCAGCAAGCTTGAGGCAGGCTATATTAAATTCATGTGTTTTTGATAAATCTTGTTTTCAGAATACGAATTTAAAGGAATCTTATTTGTCGAGCACTCGATTTGAGAATTGTAATTTAAGAGGTTCGCTGTGGGACTCATGCGAATTGAGTGGAGGTGAATTTCTTGGTAGTGATTTAAGTGGGATTCGATTGAAGAACACAATTTTAAGACAGGTTTCAACCAACAATTGCTTAATTTCAAAAGTAAGGGTTGAACAGTCTTTGTTTGAATCACTTGATTTTAGTAGTTGTAAGTGGATTTGTGATACTTCGTATGAGGAAAATATATTTCCTAAATTTATTCGTACTAAACTTAAAAATTGTCTTTTTTCCAATGCAGACCTATCTTTCTTTCGCTTTGAAAGATGTGAATTTGTTAATTGTCATTTTCTCGACTCAGATTTGCAACGCGTAAATTTTCAGCAATGCACATTTCTAGATACAAAGTTTGAAGGTGTCTCTAACATTAATAAGTCGTATTTTGACGAATGTGAATTCAATAGATCATCGAAGGAAAGTATAGAAAACGCAAACCCGAATGTGAAATTTAGCTCCAAAAGTTTTGCTTCATAAGTGGTTACAAACTTGTAACAAAATCAAATAAGCTTATACTTAAATAGAATAACCGATTTGGAGATCACTATGATGAAACTCAAATTTTTGCTATTTCTGGTCAGCACTGTTAGTGCTTTCGCTTTGTACTGTCCAAATTGCGGAACGCACAATAAAGCTCACTGGAGGCATTGTGTTGGTTGTGGTGACTCTTTGGAAGAAGCTAGAAGATTATTAAATTCAAAGAAAGGTCCAAATCGCACTACCACCAATCAGAATGGTAGTTTTAAAAGTTCTGATGAAGGCGGAGTACGAACGCTTTACTTTAACGGAAACACAAATAATAATGCAAAAATTCATCGTGGAACGCCCGGGTTGAAAATGTCGAAATCCAAGAAAAATAGTTACTCTACTTCGAGTTTTAGAGGGATGACACCACAACAGATACAGCAGTTTATTCAAGGTAATACAGCACAAAGCCTTCTAAAGTATCAGAATCAAAACATCAACCAAGGTCAATTTTCAGCTCTTCAGTCTGACCCACAAGTCCAACAGCTCGTAAATCAAATGAAGTCCAGACAGTTTCAGGGGCAACTTATGAGAGGTCTCAGAGATATGCAGAAAAACTTGAAGGGTTCTCAGGGAACTAAAATGCGAGGTCAGATGCAACAACTACAAGGCCTTTTCGAGTTGTTGAACCACCAAGCTATTCTATCTCAAGATACCTACCAGCCATAAATTAATAATCCATCAAGGTGATCTAAAGAGCTTATTCTGATCCTCCGATTATTAATAAGTGAAATTGCCTCTATGTTTAATATTAACAGTCTATTTTTTAATGACTGGTTGCGACCCAGAGAAAGAATTTAATCCTGCAGACCCTGTTCTATCTAACACAGTTCCACACCCGTTTAATAAATTTCATCTGGTAACTTTAGGTGGTAGCGTTACAGACCAAGCATCTCAACAACGTTATAATTTATCCGGTGTCTACCTTGCCTATCAACCATCGATGAGTTTTGAGGGCACAATTTGCCGCGAGCAAGGCGGACCATCGTCAAACTTTGATTGCCAAGGAAACCCCTCTAGTCAAAATTTTCAGATTCTATTAAATCAAAATCAAAGTCAGGCTACTTTTTCTGGAAGCTGGGGTCCATTAATAGAAATAGAAGGTTTAGCAGCAGACTTGCAGGGTGATTTGAACTTACGCTTTAATAGTACTCAACATGATAACTATGAAGTTAGATTATCAGTACTTAGTAATTGACTTCAGTCGTTATGAACCTTTACCTCAATTCCCGGCACTTCTACAACATTGGATTTACTTGCATGAATTGGGTTCCAGATACCGCGCTGTTTTTTTACAGCTTCATTCATCAGTTTTTTAAATTGAGGGAGAAGTAACGGATCTATTGAAGAGTTAGGTGTCATTACTCCTAGTCCTTCGCGCAGGAGTTCAGAATTAACTAAGGTTTTACCTACCATTATATAGGAGTGATTATACTCTTCTTTGGAAGCACTTTTGGGAGTGTATATTTTGAGCGATTTATTATTGAGTTTGTGACTGATTTGTTTTTGGATTTCAGCCCGCATTTTGCCGTGCGCTTTAGGAGACATATCCATTAAACCTAATAGTTGAACTTCTTCTTGGCGTCCAGAATTGTCTACGCGTAAGACATTTGGGCTAACTACTTCAATTAGCCTAGCAGTTTTTTGGCTATATCTCTCTCGACTAAAAAGTGCTTTTTTCGTTTTGCTGACGCTGTAGTTTGCTTTTCGAGCTTTGCCATTAACAAAAATGACGGATTCTATTTGTCCTGGCTTGTCAAGAGCTAAAGGTTTAGTCTCAGTATTAACGCAAATGGTTGAAAGCAAGGCAATTAGTGCAAATAAAAATCTCATGAAAGCTCCAAATAATCATACAAAACTGAACAATAATAGACGCATTTTGTCATACTAAGTTCGTATTTGTAAATGTTTTTGGTACTAACAATGAACTAAGCTGCACGATGTGGCGCTTCAGAATTACCAGTTTCTAAAGAAACATTAATTCCTTCTTTTCCAAATAAAAACACTAAAGGCATATGAATGCGACTTGCCCACGAGGCTTCATCGTGATAGGCCCCAACGTGTTCGAAATAATACAGGTCTTCACCCTGTTTGTAACCCTTACTTTTGAGCAAATCGGATACTTGGCGTGTATCTTGAAGGGCTAGAGATTTTCCCTGTCGGTTGACACCTTCTTGGGTGCCCATGTCTAACCAAATCTTATGATCAATTCTATTTTTATTCGGTAAATATTCGTTTTCCATCATATTGGAATCCCACCATAGAGATGGGGAAATTGAGCCAATGCGTCCAAACACATCAGGATGCTCGAAGCCAGCCCATAAAGAAATTAAACCACCCAAGCTAGACCCCATTATTCCAGTATTGGCTGGTCCAGTAAGTGTATTAAACTTCTGATTAATCACAGGCATCAGTTCATCAATCAAGAATTTAAGATATTTTGGTCCGCGTCCACCACCCATTTTAGAGCTAGAAGTGGGTGTGTACTCATCCAGTCTTGCCGCCGTATTAAAAACTCCAACTATTATAATTTCGTGGATTAAACCCATTTCAATGAGTCGCTCTGCTGCTTCATCTACTTCCCACTCAACACCCATGAAAGCTGTATTAGCATCAAATAGATTGTTACCATCATGCATGTATAGTACCGGATATTTTCTACTACTGTTAGATTTATAGGAGGGAGGGAGGTAAATCAAAATATTACGATTATTTTCTAAGTGTTTACTGGCAAAATTACGTATATATTCAAATTTTCCCTTGCGTGTATGATTCGGCGATTCATCTTCAAATCCGGCAAAATTAGCAATTTCAAATTCTGAAGTATGAGAACGATTTGCAATAATTTTTCGATTTGGTATTTCGTTAAATCGCTTACCTTTTTCCACCGACTCCCAGCTTCCGAGAGTGAATTTGAATTCTACATGAGTATTAGCTTGGACTCTTAATTTTGTTTCAAAGCGACCGTCTTCTCCAAGAGTCATTTTGTGAGAATGATCTTTCCAATTTCCCAGAAGTGGTAGTTCCCCGATGATACAAGGGGCTTGGTTTACATATTTGGGGGCGCTGACTCTGACTATTAGGTCAACGTATCTGGTTCGCACCAGAAAGAATCCACCCACAAAGGCTAAGATAATGATTAAATAAAGCATAAGTGATAAATCAAAGCGCGATTATAGTCTGATGATTCCGGCTTTTGCAAAAGGAGTTTTGAATATGGGTAGACCTGATTTTATTGAACTACTCAAAGACCAAGGTCTTGAAATCTTTTCTATTCCGCAAGGAAGCGATAATTTTGCATACATTCTCCGTGTACCCGGGAGCGATCGAGTTGCGCTAGTAGATGCTATGGAGGCAAAATCCATAAAAAAGTTTCTAGAAAATAGGGGTTGGACCCTTGAGGTAATCTTCAATACCCATCATCACTATGATCATGTGGGTGCAAACAAGTTTTTTTTGGAGAATTCTGATGATTTGAAGGTTTTGGGTAGTACTTATGATCAAAGTAATAATCGAATTCCAGGTCAAACTCGGGTATTGAAACATCTCGAAAAATTCAAATGGCAAAATTTAAGCATCACCACCTTAGAAATTCCTGGGCATACACTCGGACATATTGGTTATTTCGTGGATATAGGAAATGGACACTTCTTCTGTGGAGATACCGTCTTTTTAGGGGGATGCGGTCGCTTGTTTGAGGGTTCACCTGCACAGATGGATAACTCTATTAATAATGTGATTCGTAGTTTAGGTGATGATGTGAGTCTTTATCCTGCCCACGAGTATTCTTTAGCTAACTTAGAATTTGCTAAGTCATTGTACGATGAACCGCAACTCTCAGAATATATAACTAGGCTAAGGGAGCAGTTGAAAAATAAAGGTACAACGCTTCCGACGACCATCGCCCAAGAAATTCGCTTTAATCCTTTTTTTAGAATTAGAGATCAAGTTTATCTTGAAAATCTTCATTCTCGGGGCGTCATTCAGGATTTGAATTCGGTGAATGCCTTTGGGCAGGTTAGAGCACTCAAAGATAAGTTTTAAGTAGGACAATACACAATTTTCATTTGAAGTGTATTACTGTGATAAAATTCAACTCATGGAAATCTACAAGTTTGGTTCAGAAATACTCAGAGCTGAAACTCAAAGTATTGAGAAAATTACCGATGAAATTCGTGATTTGCTTGATGATATGATCGAGACAATGATACTAGCTCCAGGTATTGGTCTTGCGGCTCCTCAAGTGGGGCGTGATCTTCGTATGTTCGTTATGAATACGGAAGAAAATCAGTTTGATAAAATTATTAATCCTAAAATAATAGAGTCCTCTGGTGTTTCCACTTTCAACGAAGGTTGTTTGTCTTTTCCAGAACTCTTTGCAGATGTGGCTCGCCCAGATTGGATAAAAGTTAGTTACTTAAACGAAGACGGTGAAGAGATAGAATTAGAGCGTGATGGTTTATGGGCTCGTTGTTTTCAACACGAATTAGATCATTTAGATGGACGATTGCTTGTGGATCATTTGACGCAGAAGCAACTACGCAAGATGCGTGAAGAGCTTAATCAAATTGAAGAACTAGGGCTCCAGCAAAACAAATGACTCTGAGATGAGTTTTGTTGGTTTGGCGGATCGAAATGCCTAATCTCGACAAAGCACGAAATAAATTCAAACAGAGTAGCACTCTGTCAGTCACTTTCGTCTTATTTTTTATACTGGCGGTTTCACTTCCGATCCTTTTTCTTACTAGGATTGGTTATGATTATTATTCCCAGACAGTTCCTGTTGAACAGAGAAAAATGTTCAAGGAGCACGCAGAGCTTGCGCAAGCAATCGATAAAAACTTCCGACTTTATCGTAAAAGTCTGAGAGATTTAAATCTTCAATTTTATAATCATAAAGTTTTCAAAAAAATTCCAGGTAGTACGGATAGTCGTTTATGGATGTTCGATCGAAGTAAAAAATTTCAAAGAGAACTGCAAGATGAAGACGAAGTTTTGGATAAATTAAAGCGTGGTTATAGGTTCTTTGAGCCCATCATTTCAAATAATTTTTTGCGCGCTCAAAATGTTAAGAAAAAAGATAAGAGAGGTATCCAAGATTTAGAGAAATTCCTTTCATCTAAAGTAGCCTCAAAATCAAGGAAATTGAAGAATTCAGCATTTATCAAACGTAGACTTAAGAGACGACTTAGTAAATATAATAAGCATAATTTTACATACAAGACGCATGTATGGGACCAGTTGGATAATAATAGGGAAGTCAGTAAATTGCCGCTATCTATGCAGATCTATGTATGGGAGCAATATATATCCAATGATAGCGGAGGTTTCAAATTCAGTGATATTGATAAATTAAAATCAATCAATACATCTAGGCAATATCAATTAAGAAAGTATCTGGACAGAATTCCGGTACATCAAATTTTTGATAGTAAAGATACAATGCTAGCTTGGTGCTTTGATGAACTATCCTCTATTTTTAGAGATATCTTAGTAGCCGAAATTTTGGGTAAAGAATTCTTAAGAGAAGATAACAATATAGACGGATTTCATCGCATCACAGGAAAAGATATTCTCAATTCTCGAGGTAAATTTATACCACTAAAGATTATCATGTTAGATCTTGAAATCTACTGGGATTTACTACCAGCAAATTTTTCTAAATCAGCTTATGAACAGAATAAAGTAGCCTCTCCTCTTGCGATTTATTGTGCAATCTTTGATCGATCAAAATCTGAAAAACATTATCTTGATTTATTGAAATCTAATCGCAGAACTCAGTATCTGAGTCCGATATCTAAAAAATTAGATCAGTTCAAAGAAAACCTAGCAACTAATGGTGTCAACTTTTCAGTGGTTGATAGTAGGAGTTACTTGAGAAGAGAAAGTAAGAATATTTCAGCTTCTATAACTGATCTAGAGTTCACGCCTCGGACGGGTTATTTACATCAAGATATTGAGAACTCGAATCTTTCTTCCGTGAACTTCGAGGAAAATGGCGACTTTGTACTAGTAAACGAACTAACCCGCGTACTAAATCAAAAAACAGGTGAATTTACTTTAAGGGATAAAGATTTAATAGGATATTTAGCCAAATCATTAGATAAAAATGAGATTTATACGCCAAAATTCAAGCATCTGCTGGACTTAATCATTAAGACAGGTAAACCATTATTTTTTACGTATAAGATTAAGGGTAAACCGATGCTTGGTTCACTTTTTGCATCGTCTATTATTAAAGATAAGCTTTTCTTTTTCTCACAAAGTCAATCAAAGTTAATGACAATATTGCAGCAGCGTCAGACACTAATTGTGAGTCTAATAGTTTTGAATTTAATACTTGTAATGATTCTTGGGCGTGCACTCAGTCGTCGGGTGGTAGCTCCAATTATGCAGCTTACCGACAAGATATCGAGAATGGCTCGTGGAAAATACGATGATAAAGTTAATTTTGAACAAATAGATGAAATTGGTCGCTTAGGGAATAATTTTAATAAAATGGCTGAAGAAATTCAGGAAAAATTATTTATGATGCGTTCGATAGGAGCGGTTAATCGTCTGATGAATCACGATTTGGCAAGACGGACGATACTAAAGTATATCCTGCATTTGCTAAGTATTAGATACCACGCATCATTCGGTTTGATTGGTTTTTTTGAAGGCGGGTTATCGGCAAATGCTTCGGAATATTCGTATTGGCAAGATTCTCAACTTGATAATGAATTAATGTCCAGAGTAATGGAGACCGTGGCAAGCAAGCTTTATCCGCAGGATAGAACTTTTAAAGTATTATCGAGAAGTGAACTCTCAAATTACCAATTACCTTTCAATAATGCCGTCTCTTTTTACAGCTCGCCCGAATCTTCAGTAGGTTCTGATTCTGTGGAAGTTATTGGAGTTGTTTTTATAGCTAACGTAGATGATGCATTAATAACTGCTTTAGAATCAGAGGAAAATTATTTGATACATCCGATGTATCATTTGTGTAATCAAGCCAAAACCGTCGTAGTCAAAACTTTACTAGATGAAATTGAAGGCGATACAAAGAAGGGTCAGGAAATTCAAGAAAGTTTGATGCCTGTAGTTGATCCAGATTTTTGCGAATCATTAGACATTGCTCATTTTTTCAAAGGCGCTCGCGGACTGGCTGGTGATTACCTTGATTTCCAATTATCAGAACATAAGAAATTAATACATTTCTCAATTGCAGACGTCTCTGGTAAAGGAATTGGACCATCCTTGTTTGGAGCTAAATCTAAAGCTTTAATGCGAGTATTGACTGATAAATACCCTCGAAAAACGGGTAAAGTGTTGAGTGAATTGAACCTCAATCTGTGTCGAGATAAGCAAGATTCACTATTTCTCACAATGTTTTACTGTTCGATTGATTTGGAGACTTTGACTTTATTTTATTCGTCAGCTGGTCACAATAAAATGTTACTGATAAGGGTCAATGGAGAGCTGGTGCATTTGAACGCAAAAGGAATTCCTGCAGGTTTATTTTCCACTGCGGAATATGAAGCCCGAGAGATTAAGTTAAATGTAGGTGATAGCATTGTTCTATACACTGATGGTGTTACAGAATTAGAGAATGCTTCCCAAGAGCTATATGGTCAAGAAAATTTTGAGAATTTTTGTACCAATAACAAATCGCTTAGCGCTCAGATCTTCGTAAACACCTTGAGTAATGAGCTGGACGAATTTCGAAATGGTATTTTTCTAAGTGATGATATTACTTTTATAGTTATAAAAATAAGAGACAAGATAGCTAAGGTATAAATGAAATTCATTCAAGTTTTTTTTGAGCAGAAGCTGTCTAGAAGGTTTGTTTTGTGGTTTTCGATCACATTAAGTTTTCCTATTCTAGGTCTGTTATTTTTCGCTATAAATTCTTTTAACGATAGACAAAAACTTCTCAATGGGCAGGTTACCGAGTACCAACAAGAGAGGGTTATAAAAATAGAAGATTTTTATAAAAACAACTTCTATAAGGGTTATCAAAAAGCGATTCGCGGTGTTTTTAATAAGATTGACAATCAGTCGTTTGTTGAAGCCGATTTTAATCCAAATAATTACTTTTCAAAGACAGAATTGACTTCGCAATATACTGCATATCATTACAATGAAATATTGCCTTATTTAGGAATTCAAATTGAGCCTGATTCAAAATATGTAAAAGAACTACATAGCAATGTTTTTCTACCGGTTCACTTCCTTAAATTACATTACTCAAGTTCAGATTGGCATGACTTCTATGATGGCCTAGCCTTATCGACAATTTCGGCTTTGGAGAAAGGCCGCTATGATGGCAACAAGGAACGTTTAAGTAATGAACTTCGAAATTTGTTTAGTCAATTAAGAATGATTAATGGGCTTAGGCAAAAATGGATCAGTAACAGAAGGTATCCAGATTACAATAGTCTTAAAGATAGCGATATTCTACCAGATATTAATTCGGTAAATTCCAGAGAACTTGGTGTTATTTTTAAGCCATATCCCAAATTTTCCAGATTCTTGTCTAACCAGGTGCTGGAAGGTTCACTCTTGAATGAGCTTCGGACTTCGATTAAATACCTATTAAAAAATCGATTCGAACTAATTGAAAAAATCGTAAAAATGAAGGCTTCATACAATGAGGTTATCAAAGATTTACAGGATGATGAATTTCAAAAATTAAGTAATTTATGTAGTAATCAGCAAGATAATTTTCCAACTCGATCACTAAATTGTTTATCGATTGGTTTAGATTCGTTAAGTGTAGATACTAATTACAAAGCTGACATAACGCTACTCTTAGAAAACTATAAGAAAGTTCAATATCAGTTAGTTTCAAGATATGGCGAGGACTCCGATTTAAGAACTATCCTACGCAGAAATGGTTTTCAAGATGAAGTAGGATTTCTGAAACAATACAAGGTTGATAATGGTCAGATTAATAAAGATCAAATTACTATTCTAAATCCTATTTTTTATTTATTAAAACTAAAATATGAAGGTTTTCGTGATTCTAAAAAAGATTGGCGCTCATTAGCTTTTCATAGTGACATATATAATTTACCGATTGAGAAAGTTTATGAGCTAAGATCAAAATTAAGCGATGTGGAAATTAAACCTTATGGCAAGCCTAGAAGTAATTCGTATGGTCCAGCTTATGTATCAGGATATCGAATTTTTAATAAGGCTATTCCTATAAATCAATGGGAGGAAGATAGCTGGAAAGCCGTCATTAAACTCATACCAAATGATATTATTCCTTACAATATTACCGGTAATCTCTCAAGAAAATCTTCTAAAGTTCAGTTAGCCAAACTCCTTTTAGAGGAAGATGTTCCCCAAACTCGTGATCGATTCAATGCACTGAAAGTAGGTGATGGTGACCTAGCTATGATTTGGCAGGTTTTGCCTTTTGAATTCGATTTCGAAGAATTTGTTATGGGTCATGGTCGGTTACCTGATGGTTACTTGATAGGTTTGATGGGTGATCATGGAGTCCGTCTTCAATTTTTTAGACTTTGGAACTCAAACTTAAAAGCATCGTCTAAGGAACATTTGAAGAGGTTATTGAATACAGAACTCGCAAAATCCTACTTTGAAATGATTCCAGACCATATTCATGATGTAACCCCGGGAATCAATTATAGTAATGCTGGGCCGGAAGTTAAGAATTTAATTTTTTCATTATTTGTCTTTCGAGATGCTCTAAATGATGAGCCAAAAAATGATGTAAATTTTTGGGACTTTTTGATTCATTATTTAGGTTTTGATAGCCCTTATCTATTACACAGAAATGAAACTTGGAACCGTTCAACGAGCTTAAAAGTACTCGCTAAGGAAGAATTATTGAACGAGGGTAAAGTGATCAAAGATTATTACCTCCGTACTGAATTAAGTGAGATTCTTAAATCAGCTTCTAGTAAAGATGGTAATGGTCTTGAGGATGAATTTGAAGAATGGCTGAAAAATCCATTGGAGGCATTTTCGTTTGAGTACAAGCTAGATAATGGTTCGGTTCAACTTGGGACTATTGTGCTGGGTACTGATTTGACTAATTTTGCTTATTTTCTTTCGATGGATTCAGGAACGGCTTATCTTGAGAAAATTTTTCTTGAAAGGCTAATGGTAATGGTGTGTTTGCTGGCTTTAATTTTCAGCATAATTCTAGGAAAGCAGCTTGCAGGTCATGTTGTGACTCCAGTTAACCAGTTAAGTAGAAAAGTGACCGATTTTTCTAAGGGGAATCTTGACGAGCCAGTAGTTGTAAATCGTTCGGATGAGATAGGTCGAATGGCTTTTCATTTTAATGAAATGGTAGATAACATAGAAGGTAAAATTCATGAAATGGAGTCGATAAATAACTTGAATGATTCCTTACTGAGTGGAAGTTCACTATCTACTTTGATGGAACATGCCGTCGAAGAGTTTTGTAATGCTACCGGTGCTAAAGTAGGCTACCTTGGTTTTTTCGAACAGTTCTCTAAAGAAAAATTAATGGGTGCGGCTTCGTTTGGGATTGATGAGAATAAGCTAGAAGATTTAGAGCTTCGCATGAAGGTTCTAGTAAATAAGTTAGACGATGATGAGTTTCATTTTTTGCCATCGTATGCAGCTAAAAATTACGATTTAAGTGAATTATTTATTCTTAAAATTAGTCCACAATCTGAACCTTTGCAAGACGTGGCAGAGGTACTCAGTGAAATCTCAGAGAATGAGGATAACGAAGTTACAGTTCAGATTGAGGGATTTTTGGCTCTAGGTAATTTCGATAAAGAGGTCTTAAAAAAAGATAAACTAGATTTTTTGCATAGCTTTGCAAGTCAAACTGGTACAGTAATTTTGAAAGCTTACCTCGATAAAATTAAAAAAGATAACGAGGAAGGTCAAGATATCCAGCAGGGTCTGATGCCCTCGGAAGCCCCTGATTCAAGAGGTTTATTAGATATTTCGTTTTCTTTTGTTGCGGCTAAATACCTAGGCGGCGATTTTTACGACTTTGTAGAATTTAACGATTCGAACCATATCGGAATGGTGATTTCGGATGTTTCAGGAAAGGGTGTAGGACCGAGTTTATTTGGCACCACCTGCCAAGCCTACCTTCGTTTGTTAGCAATTGACCCCAACAGTACAGGCGAAACTTTAGAATATATGAATGAGCGTTTATGTGAGAATAAGAATAATAGCCTATTCGCGACGGCATTTTATCTAACCATTAATCTTAATAATTTGAAAATGACCTATTCTTCAGCGGGTCATAATAAAATGTATCTATATCGAAAAAGAACCCATAGTATCGAATATTTATCGGCTAAAGGACTTGTCTTAGGGATGTTTACACCATGTGTATACGAAACTCAGGATTTACAATTAGAAGAGGGTGATTGGATCATACTGTATACGGATGGAATCACAGAGTTAGAAAATTCGACCTTGGAGCTCTATGGTATGGAGCGCTTCGAAAAGTTGCTTTTAGCAAATGTAGATAAATCTGCTGAGGATATGAAAGAGCTTATCATAGAGGATTTAGAGCTTTATCGAGAATCGGTGGCGCCCTCAGATGATATAACTTTTATAGTGGCTAAGATTGTGGCTGAGGATTCAAATTCTTAAATCAATAAAATTACCAAGAGGTGCTTCAAAAAATCGTGCTCTTAACTTATCAAACTGCTGTAGTGCTTCTGAGTATATTCGAGAGAGTTTCTGATAAGGACGCTTGATTATTGACGGAATTTGTAAAGAATCTAAGGAGAATTCTCCACGACTCTTTGAGAAGTTTGACTGCAAATTATAGCGATTAAAAATTAGCTGTGAACCGACTTTCATACTCTTAATATGACAAAAAGTATCAATATTAGCAATATTTTGTATGAACTTTTTTTGTATTACTTATAATTATAGATATTATAAGCTTATCTGACTTTATTAAGGGTTGACGGATTATACAAAAGTTCTAATACTACATATGATAGGACATCTACGCCTTAAACCTAGATTATTAAAAATTAGGAGAGCTAATGATTTTGGTAAAGTCAGTTTTGATTGTAATTTTGAGTATGCCATGCAGCTTACAAAGGGTTGCAGCTAGTGCTACAGATATGGCTGCTATGTTAACTACATTTGCAAAAACGGGTCAGGAATACCAGAATCAAAGTAAACAGTTTGAGCAACAGAGGAAAGAACAACAATCAAAACTTAATGAAATTAATGCGGTCGCCAACAAGCAGACGGCAATGGCTGATATGACGAGTCCCTATGGGACAGGCGCAACTCCTCCTGTGGCAGCCGCAGGTTACCCGCTAACGGACCCTTACACGAACCCTCAATATTGGTCACAAAGGGGGCAGCAATTTAAGTTTAGTATGGATGTGGCGGCTAAGCGCTCAGACGCCATGAATAATATGGCTAAAATTCAGTTGGAGCAAGAAAAACAAAAGCAGAAAATGATGATGGAGGGAGTGGGAACTTTAATGAAATCAGCAGGTGGTTTAATGGGGCAAATGGCCGCTGACAAAAAGGCTGAGGAATTGAAAAATGCTCAGGAATTGGAAAAAAAATCGCAAGAGCCAACAATTGATCAACAAATCACAGCTAAAGAGAAACAACTTAGAAATTTAGAATTGGATGAGAAAATAAAAGAAAAATTAAATAAGAAGAATGGAAGTACAGACGACACTACTGGCACTTCCACAGGCGACACCACTGACACTTCTACAGATACCACTAAGACTGAAACCAAAGACGAAGCTACGACCACCGAGAAGCCTGTAGCTACGACCGCAAATGATAAAGTAATCGAAACTGTACCGGAAGTCGTAATCGACGAGTCTGAACCAGCGAATAACGATGAACAAACACCGGATGCTAATAAAATTGCAAATGATGATAATAAGGCAGGTTAGGCGCTAATAAATCGTAAATCCTGCTTAAATTTTCTTAGTTTTTATGATTCAGGATAAGATCAAATGTTACACTGTAAGGAGTGAAATCCTTATGAGTGAATCAAAAACCCTTAATAAAGAACTTCAGCAAGACTCACCTGATGAGTCACCTACCAAGTTGAAAATTTCTAGCAAGCAGCCTAAATACTGGGCCGATGAGATGGCAGCTATTTATCAATTAGATTCACAAAAAACAGATAAAAATGAAGCAACAATAGCGGAGATGTATTATCGCCTCCGCAGTCGCGGCTTCACTCTTTAATTTACTTTTCAGATTCGGCTGGCTTCGCTTCTTGTTGCGTGACAGCTGATTTCTGACCTAGCACTTGGTCAAAGAAATTATTAACTGTATCTTTTTTAACAACCCCAGCTTCGATCATAATAATTAAAATTATCACCGCGGGTGCAATGAAACGAGTAAATAATTCCCAAGGCTTGAAATGTAGTGAACTATTTTTGTTCATACCGAGGTGAAATTGCTCAGTACGCAGTTTATCGCTGAGTGAGAACCCAACATAAAGAGCGATGGCAAGTCCGCCAATTGGGAGCATCCAGTTGGAAGCCAGATAATCCATTTTATCAAAGAAGTTTGTTTTACCCGCAATATCAAACATTGTGACTTCACCAAATACAGCTTTCCAAGCATCTGACGCACTCAGTGCGCTTGGTATGCCAACAATCCAGATCGATAATGCCATTACATTTGTTGCCAACTTGCGGTCCCAACCTTTATCAATTAAAAATGCAACGGCAACTTCTAATAAGGAAATCGCTGAGGTGAGCGCCGCAAAGAAAACTAAAACAAAGAAGAATAATGTAACAAAATAGCCTCCGGGCATCTGAACCAGTGCTTGGGGCAGATTTACAAATAGTAAACCGGGTCCGCCACCAAAGCTACTCTCCGTATTGGCAAACATGATAGACATGATAATGATACTGGCAACAAGAGCAATAACTGTATCCAGAATTGCAACCCACATGCCAGCCTTAAAGAGATCAACTTTATTGTCTAGATAAGAGCCATATGTAAGCATTGCTCCCATACCAAGACTTAAGGTAAAAAAGGAGTGTCCAAGTGCTTCTAACACAGCAGCTCCTTCGATCTCATCTTTACCAGTAAAAAGATAGTTTAATGCTTCGCTGAAAGCTCCGTTTGGAAGACTTACACACCAGACTAGAATTAAAATTAACAGTACAAACAGTCCGGGCATGAGTAGATTGGTTGTACGCTCAATTCCTCCTTTTATGCCGCCTTTTACAACAAAATAGGTAATTGCCATAAAGAAGGTTGCCCAGAAAATATTAAGTCCAGGGGAGACATACAAATCGCCAAAAGTTTTACCAAATTGTTCCGGTTGCATACCGGCAAATGTATTGGTAGCAGCCAAAACTATATAGTGCATCACCCAACCAGCAACAACGATGTAGAAGGAAAGTACTACAAATGAAGCTGCCACACCAAGATAACCAATGAATGCCCATGGAGTTCCTTTACCGGAAAGTTCTTCAACCGCTGCTACAGGACTTTTTTGGGTAGCTCTTCCGACCATCATTTCGGCAACAAGTACCGGGAGTCCCACAATTGCTATGCATAAAAGATAAATAAGTACAAATTTGCCTCCACCATTGTGATGAGCGATGTAAGGAAACTTCCAAATATTACCTAAACCAACAGCAGAACCTGCTGCCGCCAATACGAATGCTGTTTTTGATCCCCAATGTTCTCGGGCCTTTCCACTCATAGTCTACTCCTTGGCTTGCTACGAATCTTTATTATTAAGACACCATCATTTCGACTATAATATACAAGTTTAGTATAAAAAATCGATATTTTGTTAGTATTAAATGGCTTCAAGCTGATATGTATTTTGAAGTATATCAATCAGTCGCATACCTTCGGTAATAGCAGCAGATTGACAGACGTTGATTACAACTCCTGAGTTATGGGCCTCAATAACCTTTGTTTTACGGCCTAGACATTGAGTGGGGCGATGTATTTCCAAAATTGGCTGCCCAGCTTCTACGCAGTTACCTGGATTTACAAGATACTCAACAAGTCCCGATTCCGGAGCACGGTATGAGATAAATTCATTCAGAGAACTAGCCCAGCTATAGGCGAAGCGATCTTCGCTGGATTCGAGAAAAGGTACCGATTTTATCCACTGTTCAAAATTCTTTTGAGTAATCATTTCTCGTTTCATCATGAAATGAAAAATACCTGCTAAATCATTGATTGCTGAGGCTGTACAGATTTTCTCTTCATTACCCAATTCCAAGGTGTAGGATTCCACTGGAATCTCGATTTCTTGGTTTATCTCACTCAGTTTATCTCTGAGATGAACCCATGGCATAAAACAGGCTTCATCCATGGCTCCGCCAAATTCAGGTGGAATTACAATAGAATATTCGAATCCAAGGTCAACAGATTTTGATGCAGTAAAGTCAGCTGTGTAAATGTATCTAGTAGAGCGGGGGCCCGTATGTAAATCAAGCATTAAATCAGCCTTTAAAGCTTCTAATTGGAGAGTCCAGGCTAGTTTTTTTGCTAGACTTAAGGAATATTTATTTTTTTCAGAATCCAACTTTTGACTTAAAACTTCAATGCAGTAATTACGAAATAACTCTACCCAATTAGTTTGTTGCATCTGAGACAGGATTGATTCCCAATTCCATATGTCCTTGGTCCCTGCAGAAGGTAATTCAAGATAGTTCCGGTTCCAATTTTCTCTACTCACTGGATGATAGCGTCCTGCAGTAAATTCACCAATCTTATGGTTAAGCCCTATGGGATTTGCACAGGGAATACAGGTGACGCTACCCTTATGCAATAAGTCAGGCAGCTGCTTTATTAGTTCTTGAATGACCAAGTGGCCCTGCAATTCTGCACCATGAACACCAGATTGCAAATATAGTCGCGGTCCATCTTGTTCACTAACGAGTTCGAATTTATTTAATTCAATTGCCTGTCCATCAACACTATGCGTCAATGGTATAAGGGTTTGATTCCAGTTTAGACTCACTTCATAAACTCCTGCGCTGGGGCAGCCGAACGCTGAATATCAACCGTTTCATTACTCCAGCAGACTTCGGCAGGCCATTGATGAGCCAAGAATAACGGCATACTCTCAGAAAATCCATAGGCTCCGGACTTAGAAAACATTAAAATATCTTCAGCTGCAGTATTTGCGGGCAGATCTGCTGTGCCTAGCCAGTCTAGTGAAGTGCATAAAGGTCCATGAATTGAGAATTGATTTGCTTGAGTATCTTGAGAGCTTGTATTAATTACGGGAAAACCTTCCTGAGTGAGCGCAGGTCTGAGTAGATGATTCATACCAGATTCTAAAATTAAAAAATCTTTGTTGCGGGTACGCTTACGATCAATGACTCGACTTAAATAGGCGGCGCATAATCCGACACTGTAACGACCGGGCTCAATCCATATCTGATCAAAGAGTTTTTGATTATTTATTTTTTTTAGAATATCACCAATACTTTCCCATGAGTATTCAATAAGATTAGGGCTTGAATAGTCGATTCCTAAACCGCCTCCTAGATCAATGACTCTATTTTGAATTCGAGCTTCTTGGCAAAACTTTGCAGAGCGCTGTATTACACTCTGCCATATTTCATCAAGATCATTTAAATTTACCAAATTGCCCCACTGAAAACAGTGAACCCCCATGATATCAACTCGATTATGAGTCTGCCGTTTAAGTACTTCGATCCAATGGGTATCTTCGAGTCCGAATACAGT
>JAYZAC010000046.1:0-37921 GCA_036339875.1 bacterium
CGTAAAAATGGAGATTTCAGGTTTAGGTGAAGGTGAACATATTTTCTTACTAACAGCTACAGACAGTAATGGTAAGGAAGCCGAGAGAGCCTTTGGGATTGATGTAAGTGTGTTAAAGGAATTCGAGGTAGCGAGTGTTTCGTTAGCTGGAGCTACTACAAATACACTAACAACTGCTATATCTGGCACCAATTATGTAATTGATGCATCTGGCGTTCAAGGTCTTAGTTTAGACAATTCAGGCCTAAAGTTCACCATAACGGGAGCGGGCACAAGCCCTGTTGCCACTTTTAATGGTTACGATTATTCAGTTACAGTTAATCTACTTACACCTGGAACTGATTTGCGTGAAGCAAGTATCCAAATTAGTGGCGCAACAATTACAGCTGGAAGTGTTGGTTATGACTTAACTAGTGCAACACAGTTAATATTAAAGGCTACAAAATCTGACGGTGTTACTAATGCAACTTATACAGCATCATCTGGTGCAATCACCAATTTTGATGTTTTGTTTGCAGAAAGTACTAATGGACTTGAAATTGATATTGCGGAATTGAAGAACGCAATCAAAACTGACGTCATTAGCAGTGCGGGTAGTTTCTACCAGTCTCTTGATACCCTAACAGGGTCTGGTTTGACTGTAGAAGTTACTATAAACGCGCCTCAGTTTAGCTTCAAATCAGGTAACTATAATTTTAATACATTTGTTATTGAGAATATTACTGTAGAGTAAAGCTCTATAATATGAGCCCCCGTTTCATTGAGACGGGGGTTTTTTGATTTAAGGGGAAATTAGTAGTATAGATAGATTAAACATAGTAGCGATACTATATCTTTGTAATGTGAAAGTCCTGCCATGAAACAATTGTTTCTAAGTGATTTTCAATTGCATAAGACCTTAATTCATAAACGTCTGATAACAGAACGTTACGTTTAAGACCGGCAGATATCCCAGCCTCCACATCCCTTATTGAATCGCCAATCATCAAAGATTGCTCCCTATCGATTTGTGGAAAATCCTCAAATGCTTGAAGAATCATACCTGGTTCTGGTTTACGGCATGAGCTTACTTTACGGTATTTTAGAACCTTGGCCTGAGGATGGTAAGGACAGAAATAAATTTTTAAGAACTTTAGTTCTAAGAGATCTTGGAGCCTTTCATTGGTTTCATGAAGTTGCTCCTCTGTGAAAAACCCTCGGCCTATTCCTGACTGGTTAGTGACTAAAATTAACTCATAATCATTTGCAATGAGTTTATGAAGTGCTTGTTTGGCCCCTGAGACCAACTCAACATCTTCTGGCTTGTGAACGTAACCGTAATCGATATTTAAGGTTCCGTCACGATCAAGAAAAGCAACCTTCACTTTTTATTCTTTCGAGTCGTTTTGACTGAGTGCAGCTTCTTGAAGTTCTTCTTCAGTTATCTTTAGAAATATTCCTTCGAGACTGTCATCAGTAGAGCCTCGCTTCTTCAGCTCCCCCATATTGCCTGTGGCCAGTATCTTTCCATGGTTAATTATAGAAATACGATGACATAATTCTTCGGCAACTGACATAGTATGAGTGGAAAGAAAAATAGTTTTACCGGCTTCTGTAAGCTCTACAAAAACTTCTTTGAGAGTCTTGGCACCTCGGGGATCTAAACCGACCATTGGTTCATCTATGACTAATATATCAGGGTCGTGCAATAAGGAGGCTACAATCACTAATTTTTGCTTCATTCCGTGTGAGTAGTCCTCGATGAGACGATCACGCGCAAAATCCATCTTAAAACGTTCTAAATATGTTTCGGCTATAGTCTCCGCTGTAGGTCCTTGACAGTCGTATAAAAGCATCATAAATTCTAGAAACTCCCAGCCTTTAAGTTTCTCATAGACATAGGGACGATCCGGTATATAACCCATTTTACGCTTGCATTCTATCGGATGTTTTTGAATATCCAATCCTTGAATTAATACCTTGCCACTACTTGGCGGTAGGATTCCTGTGACCATTCGAATAGAGGTAGTTTTACCTGCACCATTGGGCCCTAAAAACCCGAAAATCTCGCCTGGTTCAACTTTCAGACTTATAGAGTCTACTGCGCGATGTTCGGCGAATTGTTTTACCACCTGATCTAATTCAATCATTTATCCCCCAAAATCTCCGATCATTGCTCAGCTTCGGCATTATTTACTGCTCTGACAGCCCACTTATAAGGAAAATATAAAAAAGCTGCCATAATTAAAAAGCCAATCAGAACCCAGCCTACTGCTAATACTATTTGCCAAGTTACAGGATCTTGGTTCCTGACGTTTGCACGATAAATCAAAATACCTGGATATGATTGGCACATCAAAAATAAAAACATGAAAGCCAGTGACGCTACCATGTAAAAAGTACCTCCGAAGCTCATAAATATCTTGTTAATATTTTCAGCCTTATAGTTTGGATAGATTGCTCCAAAACAAATCGCTAACATACTATTCGTGATACAGATACAAGTAATGTTAATTCCGTTAATAAGGTACAAATACCAAGGCACATCCAAAATATAATTAGCCAGTAAAGTCATTGCATTGCCGACAATAAGAATCCAGGGAATATAGAACCAAAATTTATAAGTTAGTAATTTACTTATATGGAAGGGAGCTGTTTTCAAAATCCAAAAAGCTCTACCTTCAAGGCTTAGCGCTGGAAACAAAAATCTCATAGATACGGAGGTAGTTATAAAGCCTACGAATGCTGTATTCATATAGGCTATGAAGCGACTAATTGAATGAGAATAAAGACTTACTTTGTCTAATCTCATTAAGTGAATGTTATAGAGGTAAAGTCCGACCATGGCAAAAATCAAAAAGATTTGACTCCATAGTTCTGGATTTCGAGCAAACAAAATTGTGTCTTTACTGTATATAGACTGTACTGTAGGGCTCAACCACTTAAAATGATCTCTTAAAGAGGTGGAGGGTCGTTGCAAGACAGGCGCTGAACTCATCTCGCGGGTTCTACACCATGTTTGATAAAACAGGAATTTGCCTAGAATTAAGCTGAAGAATACCAAAATCAATGCGGTAGAGAATAAAATCAAAGCTGGTGTACGTGCTTCTACTGGATTGCGTAGCAACAAAGCAATGGCTACTTCTGATAGCCAAGTTGAGGGAATGTATTGAAAGAAGGGTACTTGTAGATTTTCTATAAATGTCTGTATTTCGGTAAAATCACGGATTGAGAAAAGCTTTTCTGGTTGGAGCATGCGCACCAAAAGAACAACAAGTGTTATAAAGAGTACGGAGACAAATTGAAAAATCTTGCGCGTTTGGCGAATAGGGAAATAACGTGCAACTAACAGAGATACAATACAACCTATACAGCTTGGAATGATAAGAAAAGGTAGTAATGCTAAAAAGAACGGTAGGAATCTGTAAAACTGAACCTGATAGTTTTGGGTGTAAGCGAATATGACAGGGAGAAAAAAGAACAGCGACATCCAGCTGGAACTTAGTGTTGATTCAATAAATCTTGCTCTAAATATATGAAAACTTGGCCTAGGACTTGCCAGTAGAAGTTCGGTATCCTGTGATAAAAAAATGTGGCCTAGAGAAGAAATTAAATTACTAAATAACAGCATAAAAAAAATCGCTAGCATTACCATGCTGAAGAGTCTTTCTTTGATTAAATCGCCAACCGAAATCCACTCACTAGCGAGATTCAGAACGGTGGAATATCGATCGTAAGATGTAAGTGAATCAAGCTTGTTCAGTAGTGCATTAGTGCCACCGTGAATCGCTCCAATTACCATTATTGAAAAAACTACAAAGACTAGTAATTGAAGTTTATTTTTTGAGTCACTGGAATTACGAAAACCAATAAGACGATTGCGTGCTAATAGTTGCGAGAGCTGCATAATCGAACGTTATTATATCCCACAGAACTAATGGAATAAAAAAATACTAAGTTTTGAACAACTTATAGCTTTAGTTGGTAACAAGTATTTAAAGAGAGCCAACATTATGTTACTTTCCAGTTGTTATTGTGCAAGCGGAGGAGATTATGCTGCGTACCTTATGTCTAACTGTGATTTTTCTAATACCAACACTAGTAATGGCTCAAGCAAACTTTGACTCCGGAGACCTTCAAGGTGAAGCCTTTGTAGATTTTCAGTTTGAAAATATAGATGGTAAAAAAGTTGATTCAGATATTTATCGTAAGGGAAAAATTCTTCTTATGAAAATGGGTAACTTGAGTTGTCCGATGTGCACTAGTTTGCTTTCTAAACTCGGTAAACTAGAAAAACAGTATCGATCGAAATCGATTGTATTTTTGGATGTTAGTTTTGAGAGTGACGCTGCCGCGCTGAAGAAGCACGCCAATGAGTTAGGTTCTGAAATTGAAACTTTAATGGACCCACAAGGTCTTTTGGCAAGTTATTATCAAATACAGGGAATTCCCGTAACGTTGATTGCAAGCGTAGACGTCGAAAGTAAGATTCTGTTTCATCAAGTTGGCGACATGGATGAAGTCTATCTCAAAAAAGTTATCGATAAATTTCTCGCAAAATAGATTTTCTAAGTCTTTCATGAGTAAATCTTTAGGTGCATAGTTTCGAAGGTTATTCTATGCGCTTCTACATAATCGTTATTTTTTGGTTATGTTCTGTATGTTTAAGAGCTCCTTTAGGTGCAGCGACAGGCGATACCTTCGAGCATTTTTTTCTTAGAGAATTTACGCCGAGTCCCAAAAATGTAGACAATATTTTTGAGGATAATCCATTTTATTTTCTATCTACCATTCCAAATAATATTTTTTTTGAGGAATATAATCTTCAGTTTTTTGAGCAAAATTCCAAGGAAGTGAGATTTCCTGACATAAATTTACGTAAGAAATATTATTACGATACAAAAGCTAGAGCAAACAACAAAATTTTGGTTTTGTTGTTTGGAACCTTATGGGATCCGGATATTCTGAATCTTTTAAGAGTTTTGGCAGATCTACATGCAATATATTCTATGCAAGATGTGAATCAGAGAAGTCTAGAGCGTCAGTTTAGAAAATGGTTCAGGAAGAGCTTACAGGTTGGTTTTGAATTTGAAGATGTTTTAGATCGAAATGATGAAGGTTTAGTGATTAATAATAGTCTTAAATTAGAGGATTTACAAAAGCTGGAAGATCCCTCTCGAGGTGTTCGTCTTTTTATGATTGAAAATCTATTCTTGTTATTTAATCAAATGCTTGCTGTGATGCGTGATATTCCCTTTAAACCAGATGTTGCCTTTGCATTTGTCGCGACGAGTGCAAATGATGCGGATGCAAACGAAATTTTGAAAGAAGAGCATATTCCATTCGCATTCCTAAATGATTCAAATGCGATTTGGACGAATAAATTTGTGGAGACACGTGTTCCTGCTATGCTAATCGTCGATCACGAAGGTAAGATTGCTTATCAGGGAGAGGTTTTAAACCATATTCGTATAAAAACCATAATTGATCGCTTAATGATAAGAGTATTTAAGTATCTCGGTGACCTCGTTGAAGAGCGATTCCGAAAGATTCGTCAACAACGCTACGAGGAAAAACTAGAAAAAGAGCTTCGCGAGAAAATGCTTAACGAGGGTAAGGAAGGGAGTGAGTGAAAGATTTATCCGCAATGTTCTCGTAAAATGATTTGATTATGAAGATTTTCTAATTATTTAGTGGCATATAGTTCATTGAAACTATCTTGCTTTTTAGTAGCTTCTTCGATTTGTTCCTCGATTATCTTGATGCCTCGTTTGAAAAAGACACGCAATATTGGTTTTCTATACTTTTCCTTAAACCTAAGTTGGTCGACCGAAAGAATTGCTATCAAGCCGTCTTTGAATAAAGCTTTTTGAGGCAGAAATTTTAGGGAATGAAATACTAGTTCGTCTGCTATTTGTTTACCTAATTCCTTACGAAGATCCCATAATGTGCCCGACCAGATCTCGCCATCATCGTGGACACTTTGCTGTAAATCGTCGGGGAATACTTTTTTATTATTCAATGTACGTAAATATCCCGTATCAGAATAGGCGCTGGAATCCCATTCACCTACATTTGGGTCACCGAAATAAGTAGCAGCTACGTAGTCACCATATCCTTCGTGCATAGCTCCGCCTTGACTACCCCAGCCGCCCTGAAGGCCTGACAATGAATCAACGACTGAGTGTCCCCATTCGTGCAGAATTATGTCCGCATCAGCTGAATCAGGCACCCCTCCATCTCCAAAGAAGAGAGCCTTTTTATCAGGAGAGTAAAAGCTATTGTCATCATCGTTATAGTGGACAGTGGCTGGAATAGCTCTTTCGTTAAGCTGAACCCCCAAGGAGACTATATACTTGTGAGCTTCATTGATATGATGGTAAACCATTACTTCATCGTAATGAGTGCTTTCAGTATCAAATACGAATTTACCATTAACTGGAGCGGCATTATCAGCAGCATTATTCTGCACGCTTACAAATTTACCTTCGAGTTTCAGTTCGTTATTCAAATTATCAAGAATTACTGCTTTGGCCTCGGGATCGGTTTTGATTGAAGCTGAATGGATTAATCCCACTGGCCCATTAGAGGCATTATTTGAATTGAATTTTGAAGAGAGTGCCGCTTTAGGGTTTCGATCAATCTGATTACTTATTTCCTTTAATGATTTATTCGCTTTTCGTCTGAGATTTTGCCACATATTTTTGGTAATATCCGTGGACTTTTTTTCTGATTTCTTACTTTTCGTGCCGTTCGGATGCAATACCTGGTTGTAAGATTTTAGGATTTTTCCTTGCTGGGCATCAATCAAGTAGATGAATTCTCCCATCATTCCGGCAAACGCAGTGACTTTGTAACCTCGTATTAGTTTATTTCTTCGAGAAATGAAAATCTCTTCAGATTTTGAAGGCTCACTGATTTGATCTACACCAAGATCCTTTTCTGCAATGTGGATGGCTTGATTACTTTTTATTATGACTATGTTTTCTACTTCCGCATCTTCTAGATTAACGTATTGTCCGTTCATGAGTACGACACTGTTATCTTTTCGTAGATGTACTTTTAATTGCTGAGCGAAAACGGGTATACCATCCAATTTCTGTTCAAATATAACGTGAGTGCTGTTTTGAGCCTTATCGATTTTACTCAGAGCCAGATCTTCCGTGTCATATTCTTCAGAGGCAAACATTGAAAAGTAACCAAGTTGCTTTTTTTGACTATTTATAAAATCTCGAGCTACATCCTCTGGGTCGGCAATTTTCACCGAATTAGAGAAATTAAACATATTTTGATTTGACACGGACTGAGAGGATGCATCAACTTTTGACTGAAACAAACTGATCTTCAGCGAGTTGGCTTCATTGCTATTGATCATATAGCTGGCGCAAAGCATTATAAGGCTAATTTTCTTCATGTAGTCTCCGTCGATAATGATAAACGACAAAGCAAGTTTAAGGAAAGCTTGCCAGCTGACAAGTGTAACAAAGATTTTTTTTTAACGGCTTATTATGACCGCTTTGAATTTCAGATCAAGATTTAACCACATTTCTTTGATATCGCTTTCGATTTTGAATTGATCTAGAACGTCCTTTAATATCTGATGTCTACGATCAAAATGTCCACTTGTGATTTTCAAAGGTTGATGAATTTGCTTCAAATTACGAGGTTCATAATTACGATGAGGACCACCTAGACTACGATTAACGAACTCGGCCTGATCAGTAATTAGTTTTTGTCGATCAAACGGTTTAAAGATGTAACCTATTAGTATATCAGCAAGTAGACGAGTGTAAAATTCATCTAAAATAACAACTAGTTGCTCAAAACCCCCTATTCGGGTGATTGGATCAAGCTTAGTATTAATAATATTTTCCTTCTGGTTCATACTTAACCCTAGCATTATCACGAAAATTATATCTGTGGATGCTACCATTTGGAGCATATCGAGGACAGGCTATAGCATGCAAATTGATTTATTTTGTATTGGAAAACAGGACCGTCAATTTTTTACTTTAGTTGAATTTTACGAGCAACGTATTCAACATTTTGCAAATCTAAAGATTTATGAACTGGAAGTCAAAAACATCAAGGATGAAGTCAGGCGTAATCAGATTGAAAATGAAAAATTGGCCGAGTTAATTAAGAAACGGCAGAAAAAAAAATATATAAATTTGTGGGCTTGTGAGCCCAGGGGGCAGTCGTTCTCGAGTGAGCAAATGGCTGCAAAAATTGGGCATAAGAAAGATACTGGACAAGCTCTTGGCTTTGTAATTGGTGGTAGCATGGGCTTAAATCAAAAAATACTCGAAATGTGCACTGAGAAATTATCATTTTCTGAAATGACGTTTCCTCATCAACTATTTCGTGTGATGCTCTTGGAGCAAATTTATCGGAGTTTATCAATAATAAATGGAGTTCCTTATCACAAGGCCTAAGTTCAAATTTCAATTTTAAGACCGGCCCGATAATGCTTTGTTCTTTATTTATCTTTAGGTTTAGGGCTTAGAAAAATAAAGAATAAAATAGAGAAGATTAAAAAAGTGATACCAACTGTTCTTCGAGTGCTTTCATTTAAACTGGTATCAGATACTTCGGAGGCAGATTCACTGATTGTCGCTCCGAAAGGTATACTCCAGCGTTTAAGTAAATCTCTCATGTCTCGGACCCTTGGATTGCTACTCTTTTGATAATCTATCGATTCTTTAATTGTCAGTGCCTGACTCCAAAGTTTGTGATAGGTCTTCAATTTTTCATGGTAGGGCGTCAGAATTTGTAGCCCTAAGTAGCCTTCTTTTAAAAGATATATAGTTTTAGCGTAAAACCTCAAAGAATTATCAGCTAGTTTAATTTTTGCTGTAAAACTAAATTCATTTTCGTGGAAATCATAAGATGGCGCACGAATCCATTCCACATCAACATTTTTATTAACATTCACATCTGAATTTTCATCAGCACTGAAGTGTTGCAAAATAATGGCTCTTAACATTTTAATATTAGGATTTAAGAGTACGGTATCGCTAATAGGAATATTGCTTTGCCATTCAAATTGAACTGGTATATCAAAATCATTTTTACTTACTTGAGCTCTCAAATAATGAACTGAACTCAAGTGGGGAAGAGTACCTGTAGAAATCATTTTCATTAATGGTACTTCTTTGACAAAATTAGAGAGGGGGTTTTGAGGTATCTCAGAGGGTGGTAAGGTGACCGACAGTTTTTTGGGCACTTTTGCGAAAGCTAGGTGAGTGCTCAAAAAAATAAGAAAAAAGAAGTGCATACTAAATTTCATAGCCAACATTGAACCGAAAAATACTGTTTTTTGCAATAAATGGGATGACTCTAGTGAATTAGAGTAGATGCATATCTTGGTTTTTGTCGCCTTTTTTGCCAAGATGGGCTGCGGAGTAAAGATGTATAAAATACTTGGTCTTCTACTAATGGGTTCAGTGATTGCTTTTCTAGGTGATCGTATGGGTACCCGTATTGGTAAAAAGAGATTAAGCATCCTCGGAATGAGACCTCGCAAAACAGCGGTTTTAATGACGATGGTGACAGGTATGGTGATTACATTAACGACTCTCTATATTACTTCGCTTTTGAATCCCAATATTAAAGCGGCTTTATTTGACGATATAGAGTCGATCAAAAAATCTAACCAGGAGCTAGAAAATCGTTATCAAAATTTACAATCGGAAAGATCAGGATTAGAGACAAAAGTACTAGATCTTATTGATGATATGGAAATCCTAGAGAAGGAGAAAGTTAGACTTTCGAAAAGACAGCAGGATACTACCGCTGCAATCGAACAACTTAAAACTGAAAAAACTGAATTAAATGATCAATTAAGTAAACGCCTCGTAGAAAGTCAGAATCTGGAGAATCAATTAGAACTTCAAGTGAAGCAAACTGATAATCTAAAGAAAAATATAGATTCTTTAGAATCAGAGCGAGAAAGGCTTCAAGCTCGACAGGAAGAAATGCTGGCAGAGCAAGCTGATTATAAAAAAATGATGGATCGACTAACCGAAGATAAAGAGGGTCTAGTTACACAATTGAATGAGGCACTTAATGAAAAAATCTCTCTCAAAGAGGCTAAGGCAAAACTAGAACAGAATATTGCAAACGAATTGAAAGAAAAAAAATCTCGTCAAGAAACTTTGGCCCGATTAGAAAATGATCTGGAATTAACGCGCAAGATAAAGCAACGTCTTGAACAGTCTGTGGAAGAAGGTCTTGATCAAGTAAGAATTAAAGAAGAGAGGCTTGGAGCTCTTAAGACTAATTTGACTAAACTAGATGAACAAGTTGTAGCGTTGACCGGTGAGGTCAGTAAGGCGCAGAAAACAATCGCGAGCCTTCAACAAGTTATTCAGGGGAAAAAACAAAAACAGTTAGTTCTTAATTCTATGGAGCCATTGTTGGATAGGCCTTTAAGACTTGAGGGTCCGGTTACGTTAGATCAATTTGCGCCACTTTTTCAAATAATGCTAGATGGAATTAGTAAATCCATGAATGAGCAAGGTGTAAAGTTTGAGATAGGGAGTTCAGAGCAAAAGGCTAAAATTATGCAAGGTGTTTATAACCAGGCTAGTGATATTTGGCGTAACATAGAAGATTCAAATCTTTATCTTGAAAAACCTTCGCGTGGGGTTTTAGTTTATCCAGTATCAGCTAATAATTTAGTGAAAGGCGAGCCACTAAGGGATGTGAAGTTCTTAGTTTCTGAAAATAAATTGTTAATATTGAAAGGCAAGGAGATTGCCCGGGCAGTTCTCGATTCAAGCCTATCCGCTGAGGAGTTACTCGGCCAGATGTTTGAGATGGATGAGCAGCTCAAGAAACAAATGTTCGATCAAGGTATTCTTGGGAATCGATTTAAGCCGCGAGAACCCGGTCAAATTATGCGATTTGCACAAGTTGTTAGTTCAATCAAGAACGAGAAGGCTCGGCAGTTTATTTCAGTAATTGCAGATGCAGATATCTATTCAGGTGGAGGGTTTGCATTTCGATATGATATTAAGAAAGAAATGGAGTATCTTCGATTGATCGAGCAGCGAAAATTGGAAGATAAAACTCCCCAACAAAGACTTCGTGATAGGTTGAAGAAATTCAAACAAAAATTTCAAACAAGTATTTCTGAAAGTAATGAATTAACCATGCCTTAATCTTCCCATCGCAACCTAGCAGGAACATTCAGTAAGCGTTTGTAAACTTTGTAATAGCGCGTTTTGAACTGTTTCTCTAGCAGTTTGATTTTGCGGTCAACAAAGTCATAGACACAGGCATGATCTTTACCTTCAAATAAGCGCATTATTCTACCGACTCTCTGCTCTATTCGGCTTATATTTCGAGATGGTGTGACTAGCCAGATTTTATCTAAGCGCCTTATATCAAGCCCCTCATCCGCCAACTGTGTAGCAAAAAGATAATGATTTTTACCTTGCCTTATTTCTTCTAAGATTATTTCACGCTCTTCTTTCGGGGTTTGCCCCGTTATTACGCGAGAACTGACTCCAGCAAAATTTAGCATGGCATGCAATTGATAACAGTGATTTACCCTCTGACTTAGTATCAAATTGAAAGATTTTTGATGCTCCATTAATGCATTTTTTATTAGTAAATTTCGTTTACTATCAGTTATTAGGGCCTCCATTAGTCGTTGATAGCTATCAGCCTCTTCATGGTTATACTCGAATTCAAACTCAGTTTTAATTATTTTTAAATGAGGTCGAATTAACTGTTCATTTGCTTGAAGATCTTCGGGTTTAATTCGATGTAAAGTCGGTCCTAGAAATAAATGCATTACAGGACTCAAGCCGTCCTCTCGATTAGGAGTAGCTGAAAATCCGTAAAGATAATTTGGACGTAATTTACCGACTAATTTTGTAAACGTGGTCGCCGGGACATGATGACATTCATCAACAATTAGACATCCAATTTTTTTTTGAAGCTTTAATAAAAGAGTACGATCTCTTATTAGAGTTTGTACTGTTGCAACTGTGATGTCTTCACCATAGTTTTTTTTACCTCCTCCGATTACTCCGCAAGTTTGCCCAAGAAAGTTTTGAATTTGATTACTCCATTGCTTTAGTAGATCTAAGGTGTGAACTAAAATCAGGGTTTTTTGTTGCCTTTGATTAATAAGACTTAGAGCCATAATTGTTTTCCCGGCACCGCAAGGCGCTACCAAGACACCTCGATGTCGTTTAAGCATATCCTCCAAAGCATGACTCTGATAATCACGTAGTTGAATTGAAGATTTAAATAATTGCTCAGGTTTTTCACTAGTTAACAAGTTTTTAATTTGGAAATTAATTTGATGGTCACGCAAGATATTGATTAATGTTTCTAAAAATCCTATTGGGATTTCGATGCTAGGACTAGTTTTAGGCTTGCGGATATGCATGTAACATAACTCTCTGGGTGCTTTAATATAGCGTTTACGACTTCCATATCTTAGAGCCGCGATAAAGGCGGGATTTTCAAAACTTAAAGCATTTTGAAGTTCTTCCAGAAGTCCATCTAGCGCCTCTTGAGACAGGTTGTTTTTGAGCTGTTCGAGGTCTAAATAAAGTTTTTCTCTTATCTCTAGTATTACGCTTGAATTGGTCACAGGTGTAAAACAGGGTATAATGTATGGGTCAGAAGTGCCATAGGGCATTTTTTCATACATTAATGCAAGGCTGTGAATACTTTTTGGGTAGAGTTTTGAGTGAAAGCGACAGTTGTAAGTGAAGAGAGGTGCTTTATGAAAAAATTCTTTGAAAGACAAATTGAGGAACTCGAAAGATTAATTGAGGCTAATCCAAATGATCCGGAATTACATAAAGACCTAGGTAATATTTTTTATCGAAGTGATGCTTTGTTTTTAGCTTTAGAAGAATATCGTACTGCCTTATTTATACGTCCAGATTATTTTGAGGCTCAGTACAATCTTGGTAATGTTTATTTCAAGTTGAAAAAACCTTACAAGGCGATAATTGCTTGGATGGAGGCCTTAATTATTAATCCTAAACTTGAAAGTGCGAGATTTAATATTGGTTTTGCATATTTTAATTTGGGTGAATATGATGACGCCCTTCTAGAATTTCGTCGAGCATCAAAGATTACACCTAACTCTGCAGATACCTATTTCTACCAAGGTATGTGCCAATTTGAAATGGGACAATATAGTAAGGCAGTAAAGTCATATATGAAAGCTCTAGAATTGGATGATGCTAACGAAGAAATTCTGTATAACCTTGGCAACGCTCTGTATGAAGATGAGCTATATGAAGAGGCATTGCACTATTACACTCGTGCTCAAAATTTCAATGAAGAAGATTATCATACACACAATAATATTGCCGATTGCTTGATTAGCCTAGATAGAGTAAAAGAAGCTCAGCAGCAAATTGAGAAAGTGTTAAAGTTGAGGGCTGATTTTGCGCCGGCTCATTGTACTCAGGCAGAACTTTACATGAAGCAAGGTAAGATTGATTTAGCAATAAGCTCGTTCAATGAAGTGATCAGTTTAACCGGTAAAATTCGCCAAGATAACGATAAAAACATGCTGTATAGATATGCTTCCGAAATGGTCGAGAGTCTAAGTCAGAGAGTTTAAGTTATCTCTAAGAAAATATATTAAGCCTGACAATGACGAAAATCTCTTAAAATTAGGGGACTTGTCAATTCTCGACTTCTATTAGCTTGCCAGAGAAGTGGTAATTCTGGTAAACCAGAGGATTGCTTAGTATACCTATTCTATGGAGTATTTCTTTTGAGTTTAGACTGGATCGATTTTTATCATTTTCAACGAGATGCACAACCATTGCTCGAAGATAGTAAAGTGCAGAAAATTTTCCAGCCACTTCCCGATCAAGTGGTTTTGGAGCTTTACAGTGAGAAAAAGCGACTTTTTCTTAACATCGTAGCATCTCAAACGTATCCGGGGATTTTTCTCAGTTCTCACCAAGGACCACAGCCTGAGGAGCCGACGACATTTTGTATGTTGTTGAGAAAACATCTCACCGGTAGTTTCTTAAGAAAAATCACGCAACCTAAATTTGAGCGAGTACTTTTTTTTGAATTTCAATATCAAGAAGAGATTAAGAAAGTCGTAGTTGACTTTAGAGGCCGAAGAACCAACCTTCTGCTTTGTGATGAGGAAGAATGCCTTCTTGGTGCTCAAGAGCGGCAGACTGGATCTTCAAAGGGTGTAAAATTTAATTTAGGCGAGCATCCGATGCCATTGGTCTCCCCAGGAGATTATGAACCGTTGCATATTAAATCAGATAAAACAGCCTTATTAAACTTAGGACGAGAGATTACACCCAAACTTGCTGTTTATCTTCTGGGTTTAGAGCGAAAAGCATTTAACAACTTTATGTCCAATTTTTCAGACAACTTGCAGGAATTACTTTCAAATCCCACATATGAGATTTGGGCCGATGAGTTGGGTCCGCAAGATATTAATGTCTTGAATGGTGCGAACTATGCGGGTTCAGTTCATAAGCACAAAAATATGTTGGATCTTCTATCGGAATTTTGTACTAATCGTCGTGATCAATTGCTTCTTAGAAACTCTAAAGAGCGGGCTTTAAAGAGTATTCAGAAACAGAAGAAGTCTTTAAGTTTAAAGCGAGAGCGTACTCACATCAAACTAGAAGAGTATAAAACCTACCCGGAATTAGAAAGAGTGGCAGGATTATTAAACTCTCAGCGAGATAAGATCAAGCCATTTCATAAATCTGTTGTACTCACCGACTACTATGGAGATTGTCAGGAATTAGAAGTACAGATAGACCCTCGTCAATCAGTTCAGGGTAATGTTGATAAATTTTACAAGAGGGCTAGGAAGTTTCGACGAGGTATTGAAAAATTAGAAGCTCAGCTATTAGAAATTCAAGAGTTAGAAAGTACTTTGGAGAGGAATTTGGAGGAGCTGAGACACAGCTCTGATCATCGTGAGGTAGAAAATCTACTATTGCGTCTGCAGAATTTAGGTCTTGTAGCTACACCAAAATCGGGTAAATCGTCAACTCGAAAAAAGAAAAAGGCTAATCGAGCAAGATTACGAATGTTTTTGAGTTCTGAAGGTATTGAAATTTATGCCGGTCGAAACAATGCGGAAAATGATTATATTTTGCGATCTGTAGCCGCTAAAGATGATCTATGGTTTCATGTTAAAGATTGTCCCGGTGCTCATGTATTATTAAGGTTCAAAAGAGATTTGGGTAAAGTATCAAAACAAGAAGCGGCCCAATTGGCTGCGTACCTTTCTCGTAAGAAGAATGACGTCAAAGCTGAGGTAATGTATACTACTGTAAAGCATGTGCGTAAGTTACCGGGAATGAAGCCGGGTGAGGTTAGTTTGAGGCAGTTCGACTGTATGCAAATCAAAGTAGACCTTGGAATACTCTCCAAACTTGAGAGAAATGTGCATAAAACCGGGGATTAAATTAGGATTATGAGAAGAGGTTTCTTTAAGGCAATACTCAAAATTGTCAGTTACATTAAATACCTCATTCCCAATTTGTTTACATCTCTCTCGATTTTTTTCGCTTACATGGCAGCGGTTGAGGCAACCGATGTGGTTGATGCATGCTGGTATCTCCTGTTGTGTGTGTTAATGGATAAAATGGATGGCACTTCAGCTCGGGTACTAAAGGCAACCTCCAAATTTGGTTTAAAGTATGATTCGATTGCCGACGCCATCGCTTTCGGAATCCTGCCGGGAATTATAATTTATGAGGCTTCTTCCCTAGTGGCTTCTCACGGACATTGGGGCTATCTCTTCAAAATTAGCGCTGTGGTGTACATTGTAGCTACATTTGCTAGATTGTATAAATTTGATCGAATGGCAACTTCCGAAGAGTCTCCTGACAGCTTCTTCGGAATTCCCTCGACTTTGTCTGCGGCAGTGATTGCTTGTTATTGTGTAGCCTTTGGTCCCTATTTCGAGCAACAAATTATATTAGTATTTCTTCTTCCCATGTTGGGCTTAGGTATGTCAGTTCTAATGAACGGTAATTTTCCGACACTTAAAGTGGGTATTCCACGAAAAAAACTGCATCGAGTAGCTCAAACGTTTTTTGGTATAGTGATTTTCGTTGCGATTCCAACGCGTCAAGCGGAAATGATTCTATTTATATTGGCAATGGTTGCAATGTACATAACTATTGTTCATGGTAGGAAACGATATAAAGAGCAATTAACTGAGGAGCCTTGCAAGGAGCAAAATGAAGTTCTTGAGGATAGAGCTTCCACGTAAAAACTCCAAAACAGATTCCTTCTATGGTCTTAAAATTGAGACAAGCCGTAACAGCTATGCGTTAACTTTTTCAGAGCGTATTTGTTTAGTTCTACTATTCGTTTGTCTATTTTTTGACTGGTTACTCTAGTGCCTGTATTCCACGATAAATTTTTTCTTTGGGGTCTGAGTATTTTTTTTGGCTCCCTTGCGGGTCATTCTACTTTAAATACATCAATTGAATCTTCACTTGGTTTATTATTATTCCTTTCTTTGTTACTTCTCTTTTTGGCGCTAAAGAGCACAGTGCCTTTAATATCAATGTATTGTGTGTGTGGATTCTTATTTCTTGTGGGATTCTGCAGAACTATTAATTGGAATAATAGAACTCCCAATATTGTAAATATTCTTAGTAATATCGAGGATTACAGATATCAAGATGGGTTAGTTGGTGTAGCACAAATTCAAGATTTGAAATGGGGGGGTACCGCTGTATTTTGTATAAAAGGCTCTTCTGGTTTAGTGGGAAAACGTCTTGTTCTATATGATCCAAAGATGCCAAAAAGCGGTTGGGTTAAATTTGAGCTAAGGGGTGCTCATCCATTAGCAAAGAAAGGTCTTCAGGCTTTTTATTCTAGATCAGTATCTGTAATACCTTCAGGGTTCTTAGTTTTTCTTTTAGAAAAGCGATTGATGTTCCGTAAGCGCTTAATAGAAGGTCTAAATAATTCCACTAAATTTTATGAATCACTTCGCTTATTCTGGTCTTCCGCTATTCTTCGATATGATGGCCAAAAACATCAAGAATTAAAGAGTAATTTGAAGTCTCTGGGTTTGGGAGCAGTATTCGCTGTATCGGGTTTGCATGTAAACCTTCTAGCTTTATTGGCTGTGGGAGTGCTTTCCCTAATTCCATTGAGTACCAGAAAAAGTTGGTTGTTGTATATAAGTTTAGTTCTTTCATACGCAATTATTGTAGGTTTTACAGCTTCAGTTCTTCGAGCATTCTGTTTCGCCTTTCTGATTAGAACTGCTAATGATGGCGGTTTTTCGGTTCGAAATATAAGGCTTTTATCTGCAGTATTTTTGATTCATATTATATCTTTTCCTTCAGAAGTTTTAGAGGCTGGTTTTCTACTAAGTTACGGCTTAACTTTTGTACTAATATTCTTGGGTACATCCTTTCAATTCAAAAACTTATGGCATCTTTTGCTGCAAGGCTTTGGTATTCAATTGCTATTAATCCCTTATTTTTTATGGCAATTTGGAGAGTATCCATTAATGCATTTTGCATGCGTGTTCCTTGCCCCCATCTTTTCTATTATTTTAGCGGTTGGTTTCTTTGTAATTTTCATGTCTTTATTCATCTCAGATTATGTAGCTATTTGTCTTGGTTTAGTAGCACCACCCATGGAATCATTTATTAATTTGTGTTCAGAATGGGGTCAACATTCACAATTATTATTGTCATCAACTGAATCATTTGATGGTCGCTTCGTTCTAGCTTTTTATACTTTTGTACTACTATTGATGATGAGAATTGAGCGATTAAAAATAAATGTATGGCAGAAAAGTATAGATAGTTGGGAAGTTTTTCTACATAAAAATGGAGATAGGTCTTATGAATTACACGCGATGGTCTATGAAAATTTGTTTCATGAATCTTATGAACCCATTACGGCACTAAAGACGTTACAGGTGCATGCATCATCAAAAAACTGGAGTTATCTTGCTTTTGCTCACTTACAACAGGCATGGATTAAAAGTGGTTTTGAAAATACTATTGATCCTTTACGAACTATTGTAAATGAGCACTATTTGGGCTCGACAGATTCACTGGAGCCTATATTTATTCACTTTATTGAGAATAAATTACATATACAGTGGTCGAAGGATAATTTAATAAAATTAAGTGACTGGTTACTTCATCTAAGAATCAATGAAGAGTTTGATGGAATAGTAAAGTCCAACCGAGACCTTCTACAAAATTTGGTAAATTGTAGATTCATAAAATCTCCCGAAATGCGCATTTTAAAGTCATCTAAGGGGCGCTTATTAAACATGTTACCGATTTTCGTTAAAAAAACTTTAATAAATCATTTGATAATACAGTTATCTCATGACCATACATAAATTGAGATTCTAAGATAATTTATGTATGATTACGGCTTTGTAAGCTGGGTTAAGCTTGGGTTGGATAATTTTCAGAAAATTTACATTTGATTTGTGGCGTCTCGTTACGCACTACAAATCTTTTTTTAATTTTCAGACAAAAATGCAATGCGATACATCAAACAATATTTAGACTACGTACTCATTGGATTATTTCTTGTGGGAGAGGGCTTTGCCTATGGAGCGACTAGTAGTGATGGTCGCCTATTGTTTGTTTTTCATTTGGTTTTTTTAATTCCAATATTAGGACGATATCTTCTGTATATTTTAGAAGAGGCGGAAAGGCAGAAAATTAGTCTACCGCAACAGCGAATTAGAGATCGAGCCAATTTTGATTTAGTGGTTAAGTCTCAGGTAATCAATGATCAAAATAAAAAACGATTATCACATTATTCAGCACTATTTTTACATCTAAAAAAACTAGCGACGACAAGAGATGAAGAGGAGCAAATTAAATTATTTTTAAGCCTTCTACAAAAGAATTTAGATTTCAGCAAGATTAGTTTTTTTGATCTTTCAGAAGAGGGGACTCATCTAGAGTTACGTTTTAGTACTGATATAGGTTTTTCAAATGGAGAATTGTTAAAAATACCATTAAATGAGGATTCTTTACTTGGATATGCTGCGGCTAATTGTGAGGGCTTGCAAGCTGATTCCATAATTCAAAATATAAAAATTGCTCATTTAAGCTCTGAAGATCCAATCAAGATGAAAATATGTATGCCAATTATGTTTAATGATAAGTTAATTGGGTTGGTTAATATTGGTGAAACTAAGAAATCAGAGCTCAGTCGAGACGAGCAAAACTTCTTATCAACTCTTTGCACTTTATTGGGTTTATCCATTAATAATGCTCGCAATTTCCGTGTTATTGAAGATGATCTTGCAGATAGTGAACGTTTAATTCTTCAAAAGAGTAAAGTTAACGAAAGAATCAAATTAATTTTTAGTAAGTTTACTTCACCAAATGTGGTAAATGCCCTGGTGGAAAATCAGCAGGAAGTATTACTGGGCGGTGAAAATAAGAAAATCTCTTTGATGTTTTGCGATATTAGATCTTTTACTACTTACTGTGAAGAAAGATCACCTGCTGAAGTAGTAGAAATCCTTAATGAATATCTAACGAGGATGTCCGAAATAATAATTCGGTATCACGGAACCTTGGATAAGTACATTGGAGATGAAATAATGTCTTTTTGGGGAGCTCCTCTTGAACAGCCAAATCATGCAAAATTAGCGGTTCAGGCAGGCTTCGAGATGTTAATGGAATTGAAAAAATTAACGTTAAAATGGGAAAAAGAAGGAAAAAAGCCATTTGGTGTAGGAATAGGAATCAACACAGGAGAGGTAATTGTTGGTAATATTGGGTCAGCAATTAGAATGGATTACACTGTAGTAGGCGATCCTGTCAATCTTGCAGCTAGAGTGGAAGCATTAACTCGAAAGTTTAATTCAGATTTTTTGATCACAGAAACGACATATCAGTTAGTGAAGGATATTGTGCAAGCCAGAAAGATAGGTGCACTTCAGGTAAAAGGCAAAAAGGAACCATCGATGATCTACAGTGTTGAGCGTGTAGACTTAAAGCCGCTTGAATAGATAGAAATTGTATTAATTATGTATTTATTGAAGAGAAATATAAAACGTTTCGACAACTTAGTGTCAGTTATCTTTACTAATAGGACAGTGCAATGCATCTATCTTGTTTTATCAGGCGATACTAATGAATAGATTGAATCTTAAGAAGTTTTTTTTGACTGCCACGTTGGTACTTTTGGCAGTTTTTGGTTTAAGAGCTGCAGTACAATACCAAAACCTTAGTAATGCTACAGATCCAATCTTTGACATAAGTCAAAAGAATGGTCCTGCAAATTCTGTATTTGCTACTTGGGGTGATTATGACTTAGATGGTGATGAGGACCTTTATGTGGTCAATAACGGCTCACCCAATCATTTATATCGAAATAATACTTGTTCTTATGACTTACCTTGTGAATCCGTAAGTCCAACCATTGCGGCCACTCATCCGACTAGCTTCACTAAAATGACGAGTGCTGAACATCCTGGACTAGCGGTTTTGCGAGATGGAGTCTCAGCTTCTCGATTTGCTCATTGGATCGATTATGATCAAGATGGCGATTTAGATTTATACCTAGTAAATGATGGAATGAATCGTTTATTTATCAATGAGCTATTTGATCCCGCAAAGCCTTATGACCCTTTTTCTCGTTTTAAGGTTAAAGCTCAAGCTGTTCATTTAAATAAATTTTCTTACAAGGCTCATCCTGAAATTAAATTGGCTATGGGTTCTGAGGATTTTATGCAAATTGTAACAACCGTTACAATTCCCTCTACAATAAATTATCCAAGCCCTGGTACACCCGATATTTTACAAGACACTACAATTGATTTTTTGCAGATAAATCCGAAAGTCGTTCCTGGTATGTATTTGGAAATTTCTCAAGCGGCGGATCCTCAATTAGTGGGGCGTATTTATACAATACTTGAGGTACTTGGGACTAATCAATTGCGATTAGATTACGAGCAAGATATTCAAGCTATTTTTCAATATCGTATATTGAGGGATACTAAAGCCGATCTAATCAATACGGAACGCTTTATTAATGAGTTCCAAACAGAAGGTACTGTTATATCAAATTCGCTGGTCTATGAGTATTCTGGCGACGATGCAAATTTTAGTCTGGTGGCGAGACAGATTTCAGATGGCGATCAGGTAATATTGAATTCTACTGATAATAGTGCGATAAAAACCTTATCTACACTAATTCAGGTTGATCCTCGAAGCTTTACCGTATCTCCCCCCACAGAGATAAATGGTCAGCCTTTAGTACAAGGATTCGAGATGAATGTTCGCCGTCGAGGTGGTGAGATTCTTGTTCAAAAAATTATTACCGATCGAAGAGTTGGGTTTCCAATTCAAACTATTACTCCAGGAGATGAAATAGAAGTAGTGTCGGGAGTCAATAAAGGTAGTCGCTATGTTATTGATGAACTTTTTGGACAGGATATAATCTTTTTAAAGTCTGATGCAGGTAGCACCCCGATTACTGCCACAAATGAAGAGTTTGAGTATGAAATAATTTATAATGGAATCAACTCTACAACTCGCAGAATTATGACAGATGGCGGAGCTAGTTTTGGAATTCCTGCTTACCGTATTGAGGCATTTAATGATTCTTTTACTCGCCAAACCAAAGTGGGAGATTACATCATAATCGACCCAGATATGAATGTTGCTGTTTTTGGGGAGGCGAATGCTGGTCAAAGTGCTCAAACGGCTTTGGGGGTTCGTACTACTTTTGATGATGGTACAGCGAGACCACCTGGTATTTTACAAGTGAAGGAGATTTTAGATCCGGGACAGATTGTAGATGCAAACAGTCCGGGGACGAAGCGAATTGTTGTAGATGCTTTCCCATCCGAGGTTATTACCGGGTATAGTAACGAAAATTTTCCGTATCAAATTCGGCATAGATTCGGCCAATTGCAGTTGGACGCTATTAGCGGCGAACTGAAATTTTTTATAGAAGCCGCTCCAAATGGGCCTGTAACACCAAGAGATTTTAATCAAAGTTTGGGGATGAATTTGTTTCCTAACAGTCCGAATAATCCAGCTATTATAATTACAGATGCTCTTCCAAATGCAATTGGTAATCAAGGAGTGACTTTAAGACCGGATGCATTTAAAGGTTCAGCAGTTGATGGCTATGTTCGAACCAAAATAGAATTATCCGAAGCTGTAGACCCAGCGGCATTTACAACAACAACAGGATTAGAATATAGACCAGTTTACTATTCATTAGGGACTCAAAATCCGTATGTAAATCCTAGAGTACTGCGGGTTTTCTCACAGCAGTTACCTCCTGGTGTCACATCGGGGCATTTCTTAGTATTGAGAGGATTTATTGATAACAATGCTTTTGAGATTCGTTTGAATAAAATTGTTCGAATTCTAGAAGCTCAACAAGGGGCAGGTGTAGTCGATTTATTTTTGGCTGAGGATATGCCCGATGAGCTGCTTTTGAGTTTTACAGAATTGTGTACTAATTCCGATCAATGTGATGATACTGATGGTGCTACCGAGTCTCAGGATAACTTTTTTACGGCACCCGAAAACCAGTTGTCTGTTCGCTATGAATTTGTAGTGACTAATGCCTTGGATGCTGGCGTACAATTAGATCTTAAAGTTGAGGGCGAAGTTAGTATGGCAACTCAGGGCCTTCAATACAATTTATTGAGTCTTGCAGCTGGCGATAGTTTGGAATATAAGGATCCGCTGACGGGTTCAATAAGATCCTCGGAAATTGCAACTTTTAGTACGGGGACGATAGCTGTATTAACAAACGTGGATGCCTTAACCGCACCTTTCAATACAAACATTCCTGCTGGTGTAACTGGGTTCAAGCCAATTTATCGAGGATTACTAACAGACTTTCGAACAATTACCAGTTCTAACCCAATGATGAATTTTACATCGATTGCCCATCCCCTAGACAAAATTTCATTTTTTTCAGTACTGCCTAACCAAGGATTATCATTGGTTGCGAGGGTTCCGATTGGTACAGTAACTTCTACTTTTATTCAATTAAAAAGACGTTTAACACTTGATCCATCTTTACAATCTTTTAGTCCTGAGGATTTTCAAACTAATCCATTTTATTTTCGAGTTACACGATCTTCTGGAAATGTTTCTGTTAGAGGTGCTTTCAAGGACTCCCGTCAAGGCTTGGACTTTACTCGAAACTTAAGTCTAAATCCTGATGGAACGTTACGAGGTAAGGTACTACTTGATCTTTACAGAACCTCTACTAAGGTTACTGATCCGCTCTACAAACGATTTACACTTTCAGATTTGTTGTCAATTAATCGTATAGGTCTGGAGTCTGGAGCTGTGGATCAAGCCAATGATATTTTCAATAACTATTTCTATGAAATAAATCAACTTATTCGGGATCAGGGTGGAATTATTGAAAATCACACCGGTAACGGACGAAAAGTTGAGTTTGCAGATTGGAACAATGATGGATTGAAAGATATTTATATTTTAAATAGTGCCGATAATGCTGCAGATTTAAATAGTAATGATCCGCAAACTACAGCTTTAGATCAGAATTCATCTCAAATGTATTACGGATCGACAATGTCTGGCATCAGCACGGGTATGAAATTTATATTACCTGAAGTTTCTCCAGCTGATAATGAAAATGATTTGCGTAATCTTCGAACCTTGATTACAGATCTTGGAAATCCTCTGGAGCCTCGAGCAGTTTTGAATTCAGACTTAAATGATGATTTAGAACCTGATCTTCTAATACTCAATGTTGATGAACCTGATAAACTTTTGTTAAGTGGGGTTACAGAAGGAGCAATAAATCGTGAGCTCAACTCTAAACCTGAAAACGGATTGCTGGTGGCTCCAATTTTTGCGGAGAATGATGTTTTAATTGGTGACGTAAATCAAGATGGTACGCAGGATATTTATTATCTTGTGGGTCGTGATCCTAGTCCCGTATCCGCTGCTCAAGCAGGTGGATCGACAATAACATCTAATGTTTTATTCTTAACTAGTGAAACAGTTGGAGATGCTGAACCTATTTTTCAACAACGAGCTTTGCCAATACTAGACCCTAATGTTGCTCGCATGGAGGGCGGATATAGTTTGTCTGGTGCTATTCTTGACTATAACAATGATGGATATGCAGACATTAATGTTATGAACAATGACTTAATATATCTTGCTGAAATGAAATTTGCAGGAACAAATACTATTGGTAATTCCGATATTACGATTCCGGCGATTTGTGGGCCTAGTGGACCAGGTTATAATCGACACATAGCTTGGACTGATGCCAACATGGATGGATGGCCTGATTACTACGTATCTAGAGCTTCTGATGTCGGCGAAACCAATGCACTGTGTATAGCTATACCAGATCAAGCAGACCTGGATAACAATAATTACTTTGTAGTAGATTTATACCCTAGAAATTTAAGCGGTAGAGTTGATAAGAGAGTAAAATTAGCTCGAATTACAATGTTGTATGTGGATCAATCTCTTCAGCTTAAAACAGTGAATCAAAGTTTTGAGTACAACTATCCCTATCCAACTGCAGTTAAATTTTCTTCTGGTCCAATTCAAAAAGCAACCTTTATAGTTGATTGGTCTGATCAGCATCGATTTAATTATGGAGAGTTTTCCAGTACTAATATCTCGGGTTCTCGTATTAGGCTTGAACAACCAGGTGATTTTTATATTACCAACAATAAAGGTATCACTTCCGTTCAATCTTCTCCTTTAAGTACTATTCAGACCATCGTTGGTCCGCAAACGACAAATATTGAAGCTACAGGTTTTACGATAATGGCTGGGAGACGAGAGCCGGTTTTATTGGAAAATTTAAGTGTATTTTTTAGTGGTGGTCTAATCTTTGAAAATACGAGAGATGTTTCGACAAATTTCATACCGAATGGTTCTATTAAATTATACCTAGACGCTTCTGAAATAGATCAAAATAGCGATAATTTTAAAGCATTTACTCCTGATGGTAGATTCAATATAAATCATGATGTAGAGGTTGCCTCAGGTCCATTATTAGTATATTCCGCTTCAGGGGGACCGGTTCAACCTAATCAGCAAGAGAATGTGATTGTTTACAACGATATATTGAATAATGATGGAACTCCACAATTGGGTGATTCGGTTAAAGTGGGAGCATTTTTCGAAAATCTCAGCTATCGATCAAGAGATGGTTCTTCGATCACAAGTTTTATTTTGAATCCTTCATTAGATTCAGATCTACCGGATCGTCTTAGTTTTATTGTTGTGTATACGGTTGATATTCGTCAAGATAGTGAATTTGCGAATCCAAATACGAAGTTGCAAGTTCTTCCTTACATTCCCAAAAGGATATACCAAGGGTCAATAAATTTACTTGAACAAGCTGTTGCAGGCACTGATTCTATTCTCAATAATCCCTTTGAACAGAGTTTTGAGCTTCAATTAAGAGGCCAGAATTCATCTCAGCTAAATCGAGGGATTTTACTGGATGAAACTTCTCTAGGTAGTAATGATATGACTGTCTTTTCGACTTTTCCATTTAGCAACTTACCTATAGTTTCCTCAAACTTGGTTGGGCGGATCGGTAAAGTAGATCAGTTAGCACCCATCAAGCCAGTTTTAGATCCAAATGTGATAACTTCTTTGAAAGAAACCTCTGTTCTATTATTCGGAACAGCTGAGCCCCTTACCACTATTCAAATTAGTAATCTGACAGCAGGCACAGAGCCCATTTTCGCAGATGTACTTGCTGATGGGACATGGCAAATTCTACTTACTAATATGGCGGAAGGTAATAATCAAATTGCGTTAATTAGTGTAGATTTTTTTGGAAATGAATCACTAGAAACGCTAACAAATATTGCTGTTGATTTGACGCCTCCAGATATTAGCGAGGAGATTGCGACTAATATTGGCATAGCCAAAGCAACAATTACATGGAAAACCGATGAGTCAGCGGTAGGTACAATCTATATCACTTCACCATTGATGCCATCGATCGAACAAACATTTCAAGCTGAGAATCAGTTTCTATTTGTCAATGAGCACTCAATAACGCTAGGCGAGTCGAATAATATGTATCTGAGTCTAGACTTCAACACTGTACCACCTTCCGTACCAACGCCGGGTCAGTGTCAAGGGAATTCACCAGGGACTGGACAACCTCAGTTAACAGCATTGTGTCCCGATACGACATACCACGTAAGTATTGAAGTAAGAGATAGTCTTGGAAATGTGCGTCGCAGGAATAATCTTATAACTTTTACAACGCTTCAAACATCACAAGTATTGAAGGATTTGGACAGTGATGGAATACCAGATCAGGATACCGATGGCGATGGCATTCCAGACAGAATCGAATCTGATTTCGAACGTTTTCCAGATCTCGATATGTTCGATAACAATGATGCATTACTTGATTTTGATGAGGATGGTGTTAATAACGTCGAAGAATTTAGTAGTGGGTTTGATATGTATAACCCTTTTGATGTACTACCAATTGCGAATGCAGGTATAGATCGAACGGTGGATCCCGGAATCATAATACTAGATTCTTCTGATTCTAATCAGAATGGTATCTCTACTAACAATTTGAGTTTTAGATGGGTCATGGAATCGGCTCCTAACCAAAAACCTGAGGCATCGCCACCTTCTCCTCCAGAGATAGATAATTCTAACGCTCAGCGAACTTACTTTACTGCCCGTAAAGCAGGTACATATACAGTTAGCTTGCAAATACTGACCTTCCAGGGTGCCGAATCTAAGAAAGATACTGTGAATTACTTTGTGCGCAACATTTCACCTGTAGCAAATGCTGGACCTGACTCCATAGGTCAGATATCGCAAGATATAGTGCTGGATGGTAGAAGTTCCTCAGACAGTAATGGCGATGCATTGACTTACAGATGGATTCAGCTTCAGGGTCCAATATTATCGAGTCTTGGAGATGAGTTTGGTGTCGAAGATGAAAATAGTGCCCGCACAACCTTTAGAACAAATCGTACGGGGAAATATGTTTTCGAACTAGTTGTCAGAGATTCATTCAGTGCCTTGAGTAGAGACCGAGTAACTGTTCTGGTTAATTCCGCGGTAGATGTTTTTCCAATTGCCGATGCAGGTGAGGATTTTGTTGGAACTCAGGGTAATACTGTAACTTTACAGGGAGATCGATCAGGTGGAATTAATTCCTCTTCCGTTTTGGAATACGAATGGGAACTTATAACTACTGTAACTCAAGATGTTCCCGAGGAGTGTGAGAACTTTAGAACAACAAATGTTACTGCCGTATCAACAACAGCTAGTACCCTTAAAAATCCAAGAATTGTAATTACTGAACCTGGAATCTATGCGTTCATGCTTACAGTAAAAGAACAAGGCAAAGGGCTAGAGAGTGCACCGGATTGTTTTAAAGTAATTATTAACAAAGATGATGAGCCACTTCCGATATCAAGACCTGAGATATTTGGTGAGCCTGTAAGGGTTTCTGACAGGTTAGCGGGTATCGTAAGTCAAGTTAGCCCCTCACTTGCAAAGGAAGCAGATGAAGCTATATCAGTCTACAGAGTTCCAATAAACTATGAGGTACAGCTAAGTGGTTTGGATTCATACCCCAGTCATGATGTGATAGCTTCAAAAACGGCCGGTAGTAATGCGATTACTCAACTTAATGCGGATCAAAATTGTATAGATCAATCGACAGTCTACAGTTGGAGACAAATCACGGGTGATAAAATAAGTTTAAGTCCCGAGGTGCCCGATTGTTCAGTCGTTAAATTCACTCCTATTCATGTAGGCATTTACACATTCGGTTTGAAAGTTCGTAATGATTTAGATGGTCAAATTGTTGAGGGTCTAGAGCGTACCATTGTCATTATAGCGAATGATAATTTTGATGAAGAAGACAACACTCTGATCGGTGGAATAGAAAACGATTTTATTCCAAATATTTTTGCTCCAGAAAGTGTAGTAATAACAATGGGTTCAAATTTAACGTTACCGAGTCCTACTTGTATGGATCAAGATTTAATGGCAAGTGCGTCAACAGTAGCAGAGCCTTTCGCGCCTAACAATATACCAATTAATGAGTTACAGTCCTGTGCATCGACGCCCCCACTTACCTGCGTTTGGAGTCAAATCAATGGACCCACTCTTAATATCGAAAACCCAAACGTTTGTACGCCAAAATTTCTTGATGTTCAAGAGGGTACCTACACCGTTTCGGTAAGAGCGTTTGATGGAGAATTCTACAGTTTATCATCGCAGACTACTTTTGTCGCAGTAGGAGTTGGTAAAGCAGTTCCTCAAGCTCATGCTGGTACAGACCGAGTAGGAACGATTGACCAATCTGTATTTTTAGATGGTAGCCTATCAATTGCAGGTACAAATCAATTTGACTATTTATGGAAACAGGTGGGTGGAATGCCTGTAGCACTTTTGGAATCAAGAACTGTTAGCCCCAGATTCGTCCCTCCCGCTCAGGACACATATTCTTTTCAATTACAGGTTCAGAACAACAGTGGTATTCGATCATTACCTGATCTTGTTGATGTTTTTGTTCCCAGCACTTCTATTTCAAATGTGAATCAGAATGAAAATCTGCAAGGTAATGGCACCAGTAGTGATCCTATCGTTCAAGGACAGGTTTTTGAGCAACAAGGTGGAGGTGGGGGTGGAGGATGTTTCATTGCAACTGCTACGTCTGGTGATAAAAATTCATCTCTGGTTAATAGGTATACATTAATTCGAGATCATTTTTTGGTAAATTTTGAGTTAGGCCGATTATTTATTCAATACTACTACCATTATTCACCACCTATCGCAAATTGGATTGAGAATAGTGTATTACTCAGAATTTTATTCGGATTTATACTTTATCCATTAGCATTTATTATGGAACTATCTTTGATGATACTTTTGCTATTAGGTGGATTTGTATGTTTTCGTCGTAGGTTCTGATCTTGCTAGCACTTGCCTCGTTTTAGAATTGAGTGTATAACATGATTCATGATGGCATGTGCTCAAAAAGATTTAGACCTTAAATATCTCAGAAGGTGTTTCACCTTAGCTCGTAAAGCAGGTGTCAAGACTTATCCAAATCCTTTAGTTGGCGCAGTGGTTGTTAAAAATGGACGAGTCATCGGCGAGGGTTATCATCATGCATGTGGCGAAGATCATGCTGAAGTTGATGCTTTAAAAAATTGTATTGAAGACCCATCGGAAGCTACTATTTATGTCAATTTAGAGCCTTGTAATCATCATGGACGAACTCCTCCATGTACGCATGCAATATTGGAATCAAAAATTAGAAGGGTTGTGTATGCTACTCAGGACGACAACCCTGTAGCTTCAGGAGGAGGCAAATTTCTATATGAACATGGTGTCGAAGTTCAATCTGGTTTAATGGATTTAGAAGCACGAGAATTCAATCATGTTTTTTTTACTTATATTCTTAAAGGGCGTCCACATGTGACGCTAAAAGTAGCACAAACCATAAACTCAAAAGTTGCTCGTAAAGATCTTTCCTCTCGATGGATTACATGTTCCGATGCTAGAAAAAATGTCCATCGTGAGCGGAGTTTAAATCAAGCCATACTGGTTGGAAAAGGGACTCTTTTGACTGATGATCCACTACTCAATGTGAGACATGTTAAAGGAATTTCTCCAATTCCAATTATCATCGATTCTATTGGCAATCTACCAGCCAACTTAAATGTGTTTCAGAATCCCAAGACTCTAGTTTTCAGTTCATCTCAAATGCCTCAGTTGACCACTGAGGTAATTAACTGGGAAGGAGATTTGTCTCGTGTAGACCAATGGGAGTTCATGTTTAACAAATTAAAAGAAAGAGGAATCATCAGTCTATACGTAGAGGGCGGTAGTACAATTAATAGCTTTCTTTTGAGTAATAATTTGGTTGATTGCTTACACGTATACATCGGGCCGAAGTTTTTTGCAAATGATGGAATCGATAGTTTCAACCTGAGTCGTGAGTTGCCATTTAAGCTAAAGTCGTCTAAATCTATTGGTGAAAGCGTAAAACTGGTGTATATGAGGACACAGGGGGAGTAATGTTCACGGGTTTAATACAAGAAGTCGGTACTGTGGTTGACTGGACAAGTCCCGTACGTCTGAAAATTAGTTGCTACAAGACACTTGATCAAGTTGAACTAGGTGATAGTATTGCCGTTAATGGTGTTTGTTTGACTGTTGTTGATTTCAACAAAACACAAAATACTTGTGAGTTCGATGTTAGTCATGAAACTCAATCACGCTGGAATCAGAAAGCAGTGCAATCGGGACGATTAATCAATTTAGAGAAATCTTTACGCGTTGGAGACAAGATTGGGGGGCATTTTGTTCTTGGGCATGTAGATTGTATTGCCAGGATTCATTTGTTCGAAAAACAAGGTGATTTTTGGCTGTTAAAATTGGATATACCTAGTCCACAACTTCCCTACATTATCCCTAAGGGAAGTCTAGCTATCGATGGAATTTCCCTGACGATTAATGATTTCTCTGACAATCTGGTCGACTTCATGATTGTCCCTCATACCTGGGAGCAAACTAATTTAAAAGAAAGGCAAGTTGACGACTATGTTAATATCGAGGCAGATGTCCTTGGTAAATATGTGTCTCGCCAGCTACATTTAGATAGTCGAGATTCTGGGACTTCTAATGGAGTCAATATGCAATCATTAATGAATGCAGGCTTCGTCAAGGATGTAGGGAACTAATTATGTCAGAGTTCAAAGTTAATACTATCGAAGAAGCACTGGAAGATATTCGACAGGGCAAAATGTACATTCTTGTGGACGATCCCGATCGCGAAAATGAAGGCGATATATGCATGGCCGCCGAATTTGTGACTCCAGAGGCAATAAATTTCATGGCTAAGGAAGCCCGTGGCTTAATTTGTCTCACGATGACTAATCATCGGGCTGATGAATTAGGGTTCTCTCCAATGGTGCAGGATAACACTTGTACCTATCAAACGGCATTTACAGTCAGCGTGGACTCCGCTAACGGCATAACAACTGGCATTTCTGCTTTTGATCGTTACAAAACCATAAAAGATTCGACTCTGAAGGACTCTCGTCCAGAAGATTTCGTTAGGCCTGGGCATATCTTTCCTCTGAGAGCTAGAGATGGTGGTGTCATTGAAAGAGCGGGTCAAACTGAAGGATCAGTTGATTTATCAAGACTTGCAGGATTGCAACCCTCAGGAATAATTTGCGAGATTATGAATGAAGATGGCAGCATGGCGAGGATGCCTGAATTGGTTGACTTTGCCGAAAAACATGATCTTAAAATAGTGACAATTCGTGATCTCATTGAGTATCGTATGCAGAAAGAATCCTTGGTGTCAGAGGTTGCGCAATCTGAATTACCAACAGATTACGGTATGTTTTCAATTCGAGTATTTTCTTCAGCGGTTGACAATAAGGACTATGTGGCTGTCGTCAAAGGTGATCCGTCAGGAACTGAACCTTGTCTTGTGCGCGTTCATAGCGAATGTTTAACTGGAGATATTTTTGGCTCTCTACGTTGTGATTGCGGTGATCAACTCAAGACCGCTTTGCAGATGATAGAAAGAGAAGGTTGCGGAGTTGTTTTATATCTTAAGCAAGAGGGTCGCGGTATTGGACTAAAGCATAAGATTCAAGCATATAAGTTGCAGGAGAAGGGTTACGATACCGTTGAAGCTAATCATAAATTAGGGTTTCCTTCCGACTTACGACATTACGGAGTAGGTGCACAAGTGCTTAGGGCATTAGGTATTACTAAAATGAAGCTCATTACTAATAATCCCCGCAAAATAATAGGAATTAAAGGGTATGGTTTAGAGGTAGTTGAGAGAGTCCCTATCGAAATAGCTCCCAAAAAATGCAATGTAAGTTACCTGAGAACTAAAAAAGAGAAAATGGGACATATCTTGAGGCAAATATGATTTAAGGAGCTGAAATGGCAGTAATCGAAGGACATTTAGACGGAAAAGGACTCAAAATCGCGATCATTCAAGCTCGCTTCAATAGCTTTATTGCTTCGGCACTTTTAGAGGGAGCCAAAGAGGGTCTTCGTCGACACGGTGTCGAAGAACAAAGTATAGATATCATCAAAGTTCCAGGGGCGTATGAGATACCGTATATATTGCAAAAGGTCGCTAGAAGTGGCAAGTATGACGGAGCAGTGTGTCTAGGTGCTGTCATTCGCGGAGCTACACCTCATTTTGATTTTGTAGCAGGTGAAAATGCTAGTGGAATTCAGGATGTAATGCTGACTGAGGATTTTCCGGCTGCGTACGGTGTTATAACTCCCAACAATCTAGAGCAGGCGATTGAGAGAGCAGGAGTGAAATCTGGCAACAAAGGTTATGAAGCGGCGGAAGCAGCGATTGAGATGATAAATCTGAGTAAAGAATTTTCTATCTAAGATCTGTAATTCATATTGAGTTTACCTAAATTCTACGATAAGACTGGCATTGTTGCCGCCCAAGCCCATAGCGTTTAATAGCATAAAATTAACTCTTTCTTGAATACCTCCATGAGGTATGTGGTTTACATCACAATGGGGATCTGGACTTTCCAAATGCAATGTGTGGCTGAAAAACTTCCGTTCTTGTTGTAGCAGTCCGGCAATTACATTATAAACACCCGCAGAAGCCATTGTGTGACCGGTAAAACTTTTGATGGATTGAACCCAAGGATTCCCGATCTGAGAGTCTATGATTGCGGTACATTCGCTTGCGTCTATATTTCTTGAGCCTACGGCATTTGCGATTATAAGGTCAATTTGTGGCTTTGAAGCCATCTGCCAACATTTTTTTATTGCTCTGGTAAGGCCATTACCAGAAAGGGGGTGGTTTATTAAGCGATGACAATGATTACTACCCGCATATGATCTTATTAGACCATAAGCTTTCTTACGACGTCTCTCGAGATTTAGATCGCTTTCAAGAATCAATATTCCACTACCCTCACCTAAAACGATACCTTGACGTCTTTGATCAAATGGACGACAAGCATCTGCAACTTTGTTTTCACGCGAGTGTAAATTATATTTTTCTAGATTTAACGCTGTCCATAGAGAATACTCTTGCACTCCACCAGTAATAGCGAGGTCAATTTCTCCACACTGAATAGCCTTAAATGCCTCTCCAATAGCTTGCATTGATGAAACATCTGCATTTTGAATTGTAACATTTGGTCCGATTGGACTATTGCCGATCAATTGTCTTACAAGTTTGGCCGTACAAATTGGACTAATACCTTCATTAAAAACAGTGTGATCATTTTGTATTTTTGAGTTCAGTTCTTTTAGTAGAGATTCGTACAGTTTTTTATAATTTCTCTCACCATAATTCGACATATTATTAGCCGAAACACCTAAAAAAATTCCGATTTTGCGAGGTATTCCGCTAATGTTAGCAGAGAATCGAGAGCTTACCTCCTGAAGATTTTCAGTGGATTTAATTTTCCAAGGTTCGCCATTCCATAGACCAGCAGATTCCAGAGATTCATAAAGGGCCATTTGAATCATATGGAAGACTTTTCCTAAAGGATGGATCGTCTCATCTAAAATACTAGCAGTTCTTATTGGTGTATTAAGCTCGGGTGGATTCGTTTTGATGGATGAAATCCCAGTTTGAAGCCTATCTAAAAAATTGGTGCAGGATACACCACTACTACCGTGAATTCCTCTACCTGATATATGAACAAAACTTGTTTCCAATGGTAATTTTAACCCTGATAAATATTTATAGAAATCGATTTAATGATTGTATCTCATATGCTTCCGTAAGATTAATTAAATCTTGATCTGTAGGATTTGAAAGCCATTTGAATAATTTATGAGGCGAATCATGCTCAAACATTTTAATGCCAAATCGTATGAATATTTCTAGTGCTGAGAAGCTTTGCCCTGCAATGTTTAAGTCAATTCCAGCCCATACATCCTCGATTCTGAGAATTAATTTTCGACTATCTTGTTTCTTTAATTTGAGTTGTAAATCTTGCCAATTTAATGCTGTTTTTAGAAATTCATTTTCGAAATTATGACGATTCCATCCGTGTTTTTGAAATAGACATGCGAAAAAAGTGATTTTGAGTCTTTCTGATTGCTTGCTAATATTTTTATCGAGAAATTTTTCCCAATCAGTTTGGGTTGTCATTAATAGAGAGATTCTTTCTCCGATAGATCCTAGTTGGGGAAAACGGATCAAAAATTTTAATGGTGAACTCCATTTATGCTTTAGATTACTTAGCTCCTCTTGGAACTGTTTGTTAGGTTCTTTTTGGAGTATCTCATGTGTTCTTGAACTATTTTTAGAGTCTTCAACCATGTTAATCGCGAGTTTTTCAAATCTCATGTTGTAGTTTGGTTTTTGGGATTCATATTGATTTTTCACTGGTTGCATTTGTGATAACTCATGTTTAGAAATTGAATCAAACTTAGAATCATATAAAAACTCTTCAGTAAATATTTCTAAAAACTCTTCAATTAAGCCTTTGAATTGTTGTTCCAGATAATTTTGACATCGCTGAGTAAGGCTTACTAAATGAGTTAGACTTTGATTTTTAGAATTTGTGGTAGTCCAATTTGGTATCAACTGATCAATTTTTTTGGAAATGAAGTCTACAAGCTGTTCGTGAATGATTTGAATTAACTTTTCATACTCATTTTTATTCTCAGGCGTCTTTAGATTTGTATATTTGATCCATTGTTTAAGATCAATGGTATTGAATTTATCACTAATAAAATTTTCAATAATCCAACGCCAATCATCCCCTGTTTCATGTATGCGATGTAGAGCTTTAGTAGTATGATTGAGACATTTGTTCGCGAGCTCAATTCTTAGATTGTAGAGCAAATTTTCATCCTTAAGAAAATTAGATAGTGTAGTATTCAAATAACCGATTTCGCTGAGTTTGTCTGACATATTATTTAAGGCACCTTCAAGAATTAAAATACCAAGTTCATCCTTAAGCCAAAAGAATTCAAGAATTTCTAATTCTTTGCTATTAGGTTCGATATTATCGGTTTTAAGATAATTATTTCCACGAGTTAGAGAGTTGACCAATTGTCCCCAAGTTTGAAAAGTAGGTTGATAAGATTGTTCTTTAGGAAAAAATTTTTCTTTCCAATTCGAGTAGATGAAATCTTGATGATCTAATGGATGACGCAATTGTTGCTCTAAATAAGTGAGTAAATGGGCTACTTTAAGCCTGGATAATAGTGAAACATCTTGATATGAATCATCATTAGTAGAAGCTAGGGTATCTCCAAAGAAGGTATTTAATTCTTTTCTACCAAGATTTGATTTACTCAGTTTCTGTAGTCTTGTGAAAAACTCGATCCAATCTAGCGAGTCTAGTCCTATGTCTTTAATAATCAAGTGTTCAACTTTTATCTTTCCATCATACCCAGTTAATTCGAAAAGTAGCTTCCGAATTATGCCCAAATTATGCTCTCGATTTGTCCAATTACTGTTAATCTTCATTTTTAAGCTTCTCTACTAAACCCATATGAAGTTCACCCTCTGAACTAGAACAAATTATGAGGCAACACCGCCCATTAAAATTAGTTTTTTCATAATCGTGAACGGCTTGTGTAGTCTGTCGAAAATTGGGACGAATTTTTCGGGGTATCTTTTTGGTCTTATAAATAGCTTGAAGAAGCTCTAAGCTTTGTATGAAGCGACAGTTTAAACTGTTTCCTAGGCGTTCATAAAAATCTACTATTTTCACATCAGGTCGAAAAAACTTAAGTACAGTTAGATGCTCTATCAGCCAACTATTAGAGGGGTCATTTATTAAAACTAGATCAATATCTGTTATTGCTTTGTTAGCGGACTTAGTTAGCTCCTCGATGTATTCAAAAACTTGATCGCTAAGATTATTTTTAATATTTAATCGATAAGAATTTAAAGCTAGCAATATGCAATCATCAGATTTTACGTTTCGTAGTTTTTTTAAACGGGTTACACCCACCCATTCATTGAGAGGTATTTGATTCATCTTGAAAGAGTCTGCAGCTGATTGAATAATTGCGGTTAATTCATGAAAAATAATTGAAGGCGTATAACAGAAAGATCCGACGAATAACATCTCATCGTTTGAACCATTTAAGATAGTACGCATAGCAGATTCAATAGCACTAAACGAGCTATCATTACCACAGAAATTAATTAGGTTTCCTTGGAATCCAAAATGAATTGCTAAATTGGATATTAATTGATTTGGTAACTGTCGCGAAAAATTGTAAGGCTGAATTCTTGATTGTGCTGATGCTAATTTTGAATAGCTAGGTAATTCTGACTCATATTTTACTGTCATATTATCTGGTACATAAGTCGGAAATGATGCACATACTAGATTTAATTGGCTTTTTGTACAGCTTTCTAAGATAAGAGTTACGAGATGAATTGCAATTAATGTATCGCGAGGTAGATTTTGTCTTTCTAAATTATCTAATAAATTCTCCACTAATTTCTTGTCTTTAATTGTTCCATCTAAAGAGTTTTCAAGAATTTGGTCCTCAAGGGTTTTGGAAGAATATTGCCATGGAAGCTCTTCCGGATTGTTTGCAAAGAGTTGCTTAATCAACAATGAATCAGTGTCTCTACTTAGTCCCCAAGGGCCTAAAGATTGAATATTCTCAATAGCAATCATTAAATATCCACTAGTAACAATAGTTAAATATTAATATCCTAGAGTAAAGTAGGTTGTAGTGCATCTAATTTGTCGATCTAAATGTCAAAATGAATCCTAATCTTATCTCCATAATTTTTGTTCTATCATTAATGATAAATCGATGGGTTTTACCTCCAAGATACCAAGGATTCGTTTATTCAATTTACGGATTCGCATTTATAGCTTATTACAGTTTCTCATCCGCATTACTCTGGTTAATTTTTAGCGTCACTTTGATCTTATCTTGTTCCACAGAAAAACGATTAATTAGGATCACTTTTTTAATATCTACTTTTTTGTTGATTTTTTGGTTGATTGCAAGTAATTCAATCGTTATAAGTTTTCCATATGAATTCCTGATATTCTTTGTCAGTAATTTGGCACGTGGCTGGGCAATGTTTAAACATTGTATTTCTTTCAAAGGTGATAAAGTTTCACTTAGTGAAATGATAAGTTTTCTATGGTTTCCTCCACTGCTATGCGGAGGACCGCTAGAAGTCTTCAAGGAGTTCCGAAAGTACCATTTATCTCCTCAATCTATAGCTCCTATGATTGTGACGGGTTACTTTCTATCTTCAATTATTACAGGTATCCTTCGTGATTTTGTAAGAAGTATCTGGAGTCCTTCAGTATTTATTTATAATGAAGCAAGTTTAGTACAACTTCTTATTTACTTTGTTATGGTTAGCATTCTTTTGTTTTTACATTTTATTTCTTGGATACATTTCGTAAGAGCATTTTGTCATTTACTTGGTTATCCCTTCAATAATCGGAATTGTGGTAATTTTCTACTAGGTGGTGGTTTGGTTGAATTCTGGTCTAGGTGGAACCTTAGCGTTACTAATTTCGCTAGAGATCATTTAATCTATCCATTAAATCGAATTCCTAGTAATTTCGAGACTTCTTTAAGAATACTATTTTGGTTTTCCATTGTCGGTTTTTTGTTTAATTTTAGTATTTATACTTTTATTTGGGGAGTTTTGCAGGGTACTGCTATTATTCTGCAAATTATCTATCGTAAATTTTGCGTAATAAATCTAAAATTCGGCGCTATAAATAGAAGAATACCCAAGATATATAAAGTCATAAGTGTACTTACTTGGATTTTTATTACGACTCCACTTTTGAGTCCTGAAGCTCCTATTCTCTACCAAAATATTTACGAGGGAATCCTTCATTATTTTAATTAATTAGTGATTTTTTTTAACGACTAAATATTTCAACTAGTTATTTCAAGAAGCTCCTATCATAATCGCGTTTGACGTTTTCTTG